>NZ_JBJTDY010000083.1:0-3448 GCF_046092605.1 Rhabdaerophilum sp.
CGGCAGCCGTGCTGGACTATCTGGCGCGCTACACGCACCGCACGGCGATCGGCCACGAACGCATCGTGGCCGTGTGTGATGACGGGGTACGGCTGCGGGTACGGGCCGATCGCAACGGCGGTAAGAACGCGGGCAAGAACGCGGGCAAGAAGACCGTGCGCATCGACGGCGCCGAGTTCGTCGGCCGCTTCCTGCAGCACGTGCTGCCGGCCGGCTTCAAGCGCATCCGCCACTACGGCCTGCTGGCCCCGGCGCACAAGACGCGCTGCCTGTCCCAGGCGCGGGCGGCGCTGGCGATGCCGGTGCCGAATCCGATCGCGCAGGAGACGGTGGCCGCGTTCATGCGGCGCGTGGCGCGCATCGAGATCGAACGCTGTCCTCGGTGCCACGGCTGCTGGCGTCCGATCGCGCACGCCGCAGCCCTGCGCCCGTCGCTGTGGCCGCGCGCCGGTCGGCCCACCACGGCGGCGCAACCGCAGGCACCCTGACCCGGCCGACGATGCTCACGGACCTGCCGTTGCTGCCGTTGCCGCCGCCTCACCGCACGGCGGTGCGGGCGCTCGCGTGCCGCTGCCGGGTGGCCGGCGGCGACGCGGCGCAACACCCGGCCGCCGCACTGCGCAGCGCCGGGCGGACGCCGCCCGCCGCGCCGGCGCCCTCGGCGGCCGCAGCCCAACCCCACGTCGCACTGGCGTTCGGCACCCGCTGAAACTTACACTGCCCAATACGCACCGCCGCCCGCCTGCCACCACCGAGCGGCGGTTCAGTCCAACGAATAGTGTTTATCCGCCGCCGAGGGCGGCCTGGACGAAGGCACGAGCGGTGCATGGCGGCGGATAAACCTCGTTGGACTGAACCGCCGCTCGGTGGTGGCGTGGCGGCCGTACGGGATGGGCAGTGTAAGGTTCAGCGGGCCGGTTTTGGCATGCTCGGCAGGGGTGCCGAAGCCGGCGCAGGAGGCCGCGGCGTGGTGTTGGGCTCCGGCAGCAGCCGCTGGCGCCGTCGCGGCAGGCAAGACGGACATGCGGCAAGGCACTTTACCGGCACGCGGGCGCACGCTGCCGGCCGGCGGTTTGCCCTCGGCTGTGCGGCTGCGGGGGACAGGCGCGCCGGGCGCATCAGCGGCTCACGGCGCCTGCGGCTGCGCCGCGGTCTGTGCTGCCGCAGATCGCTGCGCCGATCCGGCGCGCGGCCACAGCGTGATGCGCTGCGGCGCAAGCAGCGCGATCGGGCGCCAGCGGCCCTGGCAATGCGGACAGCGCACCAGGTCGATGCCGGCCACGCGCCGCATGAACGCCGCCACCGCGTCCTGCGCGATCGGGTTCGGCGCGGGCATCGCCAGCGCCGCCCGCGCCTGGGACAGGCAGCGGGTCTTGTGCGCCGGGGCCAGCAGCCCATAGTGGCGGATGCGCTTGAAGCCGGCCGGCAGCACGTGCTGCACGAAGCGGCCGACGAACTCGGCGCCGTCGATGCGCACGGTCTTCTTGCCCGCGTTCTTGCCCGCGTTCTTGCCGCCGTTGCCATCGGCCCGTACCCGCAGCCGTACCCCGTCATCACACACGGCCACGATGCGTTCGTGGCCGATCGCCGTGCGGTGCGTGTAGCGCGCCAGATAGTCCAGCACCGCTGCCGGTCCGGCCAGCGGCGTCTTGGCATAGACCACCCAGTTCTTCTCGGTGAGCCGCTGCAGGCGGCGCTGCCGCTCGCCGGCGGCAGGCAGCGGATCGTCGCGCAACGTGCCGTCGCGCTCGGCCGCGCGCAGGGCGGCGCGGAACTTGCCGGCGAACACCCGCGACAGCGCATGCACCGGAAACAGGAACCGCTCGGTGCGCCGCGGCGCGATCCAGCCGCCCGCGGCGTCCAGCGCACCACAGGCCATGAGCGCATGCGCATGGATGTGCAGCCGCAGGTCCTGCGTCCAGGTGTGCAGCACCAGCGTGAAGGACGGCCGCCCGCCGAGCCAGCGGGGGTTGGCGGCGAACTCGGTCAGGGTGGCGGCGGTGCAGGCGAACAGCGTCTCGTAGACCCAGCGCGGGTGGCGGCGTGCCAACGCATTGAGCTCGTGCGGCAGCGTGAACACCAGGTGCGCGTAGGGCACCTCAAGCAACTCGGCACTGCGCGCGCGGCGCCAGGCGTCGGCTGCCTGCTTGCCGCAGCGCGGGCAGTGCCGGTTGCGGCAGGAGTGCCAGCGCCACTGGGTCGCACCGCACCCGTCGCAGGCCAACTGCTGGCCGCCCAGGGCGGATGTGCGGCAGGCGGCGATCGCGCGCCACGCCTTGGCCTGCGCGCGGCTCAGCCCGTGCGCGGCCAGATAGCGCGGTCCGATGCGCGCGAGCACCTCGGCCAATGACACCGACATCGCCGCCTCGGTGGTCGCCGCCTCGGTGGTCGCCGCTTCAGTGCCGCGTGCACTCGGGCAGGTTCGACAGCAGCGTCAGCGGCGTGCGCCGGGCGCCGTCGGGCGCGTCGGGCCGCGCCAGGTGCAGGTAGCGCGCCGTGGTGTTGACGTGGCGGTGACCGAGCCACTGCGAGATGCTGTGCAAGTCGACACCGCACTCCAGCAGATGGGTGGCGTAGCAGTGCCGCAAGCCATGGATGCCGCCGGCCTTGGTGATGCCGGCGGCCTCGCGCGCCTGCCAGCACCAGCGCTGCGCCTGCTCGGTGTGCAGCGGCTGCGCCGGATCGGTCGCCGCGCTGAACAGCCAGCCCCGTGGACGCACGTGGCGGTGATAGCCGCGCAACAGCGCGAGCAGGTCGGCCGGCAGCGGCACGTAGCGGTCCTTGGCCCCTTTGCCCTGGACCACGCGCACGCACATGCGGTCGGCGGCGCTGTCGATGTGCTCCACGCGCAACGCGCACAGCTCGCTCACGCGCAGGCCCAGCGCATAGGCGCAGCTCAGGGCGGTGCGCGCCTTCAGACTGCGAGCGCAGGCCAGCAGCCGCGCGATCTCGTCGCGCGATAGGATCTCGGGCAGCCGCTGGGGTCCGCGCGGCAGCGGGATCCGGCACGGGCTGCCGTCGCGGCCGAGCACCTTGCCGAACAGGAAGTTGATCGCGCAGCCGGCCTGGTTGACGGTGGAGCGCGTGAGCTGCCGCTCGCGTAGCAGGTGCAGCAGATAGGCTTCAATCTCGGCACCATCGAGGGTGTCGGGACTGCGCCGGTAATGCCGCGCCAACTGGGCTACGGCCGAGATGTAGGCCTCTTGCGTGCGCGGGGCCTTGCCGTGCAAGACCAGTGCATCGAGCATGCGTTGCCGAAGCGGTGTCATCTGTGTCTCCTCGGATCTGCGCGGGCACATGCCCGTACCATCCAAGGTACGACTTCGATCACCCCCTCGCCTCGCACGCCTCCACCGTCAACCAGGCCGGCTGCGCGATCAACTTCCTGTTCGGCAAGGTGCTCGGCCGCGACGGCAGCCCGTGCCGGATCCCGCTGCCGCGCGGACCC
>NZ_JBJTDY010000084.1:0-26156 GCF_046092605.1 Rhabdaerophilum sp.
TTCGAACGGGACCGGAACGAATCACAATCGAATCGGCGACTCTCCCTGAGTCACGGTTTGTTCACGCACAAGATGTGGCTGAGTCATTCGGCATCTCTCCCAGATCTTGTGATTCTGCTCGACTCTGCGCAAGACTCGCCAGGGTACCGCTCGACTCTCGCGCCGAGTCGGACAGAATCTCCTGTCAAGTGAAACATGCGCGAAATCATGGTTAATACTTGTTTGCGAGGGCAACGCATCTTCTGGCATGGCTGTATTAGGAATTGGTGCGGATGCGGAACGAACCATCGACGAATCAGACTTCCGCATTCGTGGATCTTTTCCGGCAAAATGCGACGAATCGTATTTTAATCATTAATAACAATGGCTTAGATGATCAGAAGAGCAGGAAAGCGCGCAGCCTGCTGCCCCTGCGGATCTCAAACGCCCGCGCGCAAAACGCATGCACGGCGTTAAAGCCTTGTGCCGATCTGGAGCGTTATCGCGGGCTCGACTGGAAGCGCCGGGCTTCGATGACCGAGGTTCCGACCATGGTGCGCACCGAGATGCGATAGGGCATCAGCGCCCGCCCGCCATTCACCGGCGCGAGCCAGGTATCGATGTTGCGATTCTCGGTCATGAATTTCACCGCCCGCCGATCCGGCCGGTGGCCTGCCACGGGCACGTAGCGCGCGGTGCAGACGAGCACCGGACCGACATAGCCATCCTCCGCCTGGACGTTGCGAATGCCTGCGAAGCTCAGCACCACATCGAAGCGCTGCGTGCCATCGAAAACCGGGAGGCGACGCTCGCAATTTGCGCTGTCGAGCGGGTTTCCATTCAGCACAGGCATCACCAGCGCGCTGATGGGATCGATCACGCCCTGCCTGTGCTGGTCCCGCAAGGCGATTCGCCCCTCCATCGGCAATGCGAGCGGCGGTTCGATGATCACGCCGCGGACATTGCCACCGGAAGCCCCGATCTGGATGGTGCGCGAGGCGCTGCCATTCGTCGCAGTCACCGCGAAACCATTGGAGAGCGGCAGCGCCCCCCCAAGCCCGCCTCGGGCGGTGCCGGAACCGGAGCCATTCATCAGGGCGCCCACGAGGCCCGTGAGCGCGGCGCTGATATTGATGTTGTAGGAGCCGTTCTCCACCACGCCGGAGAGGCTGGCCCGCCCGATGGTGAGGCCGGCCAGCGTGATGGAATAGGTGGCATCCACTGTCCCGGCCCGCGTCTCGCTGGCGGCCAAACCCAGCATGAGCCCGGCGAGGGCGATCGGCACGGAGCGCTTCCGCAAGGCGTTCATTCGTTCTGCCTGCCCCTGCATCGCGCCCTTTTGGCGCGGGTGGACGCCCCCCGCGCCCGAAAATCCCTTGCGCTGCCTGAATACCGGCTGAAGCGCGAAACGGGTAGACACTCTTGAACGCAAGCGTGATTCGGCGCAACTCTGCGCTTTCGTCGCGCCGCGCGCTTCACGGTTGACCCGGCGAATGGCTTCGACTATACGGCCTTTCTCGATTTCCCGAACCCACGCGACGGATGGCGGGTGCGACAGCACGTCTCCCGGCGATTGGGTTGTCCTCCGCCCCTGTGGCGAGACCTGAAGGATCAAGTCCATGGCGCGTCGTTGCGAACTCACGGGCAAGGGTGCCCTGGTTGGCCACAAGGTCAGCCACTCCAACCGGAAGACGAAGCGTCGCTTCCTGCCGAACCTCGTCAACGTGACCCTGATGTCGGATGCGCTGAGCCGTTCGGTCCGCCTTCGCGTCTCGGCCAACGGCCTGCGCACCGTGGAGCATCGCGGCGGTCTTGATGCCTTCCTGCTCAAGGCGGGCGAGGCCGAATTGTCGCCGACCGCTCTCGGTCTCAAGCGCGAGATCGCGAAGAAGCTGAACGGCTGAGGCCTGTTTCACGGGCGAAGGATCAGGGCGGCTCCGGCCGCCTTTTTTGTTGCCTAGAGCATTTTCAAGCGAAGTGGGAACCGGTTCGCGTGAAGAAAATGCGATCAAGAAAAGAGAGAGCATTTTCCGACCAACCGGTATCCACTTCGCTTGAAAATGCTCTATTCGCGATAGGCGAAGCGTAGCGCGATGTTCCGCTGCAGGATCGAGAAATTGTTGTCGGACATCAGCGTGAGGATCGCCCTGCCATCGCTGGCGCGGTGGATCATCAGCACCTCCATGTTGTCGATCTGATAGGCCATGTTGGCTTCGATCAGCGTTTCGCCGTCGAGCACGGCGCCAGGCACGATGCGTGCGAGCGGTATCCGGCGGATGCGGAACGCGACACCCCAGAAGGGCGAGAAACGCCGCTCGAGAATGAGCATGTCTCCACCCGGCAGGAAGTTCAGGTCCGTGATGTCGAAATCACCGCTGCGCTGGACAGAAAAGGCGCTGGATTGCGTTCCGTTGATGATCCAGCCGGGAATGCGCTCCGAAGGCTGTCCATCTGGCGCCCGCTCGGCGACCGCGATGAGAGAACCGGCATGGTGCGAACGGGAAGGGAGGGTGCCCAGAGCCTCGATGCCCTGGTTCACGCCCAGCCGCCGCATCTCGTCCGGCGTCGGCACGAGCGTTCCCCGCCCCTGCGGCCCGTTCGGGCCGATCTCGAACCGCAGGATCTGGTGCACCCGCTCCACGCTCACGAAAAGCCGGTTGCCGATCCGTGTCATGCCTTCCGTGTCGAAGGAGCGCGTGCGCTTCATCCTGCGCCCGTCCGGCGCCATCATCGGTGCCAGGCGGACATTCTCGATCCCCAGAAGGCGCTCGGCGGAATCCGAGACGAAGCGACCGGCGATCCAGTGAGCCTGATCGGAAGCCGCGATGAAGCCCTTGCCATCCGGATCGATCACGCCGGAGGAAATGCCTCCGAATTCACGGAGATCCCCCTGCAATTCGAGGCCCCCCAGAAAGGTGAGCGGGCCGAATTCACGCCGCTCCGGCTCCGACACCGAAAAGCCGGAGAGGGGATGTGCCGTGACCCGCGTGGGTTGCCACGCGAAGCTTTCCGCCCCTTCCGCCCGCTGGGCGATGGCCCCGCGCGGAAATACCGCCAGGGCCGGCAGGGCGGCCAGCAGGCCGCGGCGCGAGAGCTTCGGCATCAGGCCGCGCGCCGGCCGCCGCCGCCCGCATCCTCGCTGAAAAGTTCGGCGAGCTTCTCGGTCATCACGCCGCCCAGTTCCTCCGCATCGACGATGGTTACCGCGCGCCGATAATAGCGCGTGACATCATGCCCGATGCCGATGGCGATGAGTTCCACCGGCGAGCGGGTCTCGATCGCCTCGATGACCTGCCGGAGGTGCCGTTCGAGGTAATTGCCGGAATTGACCGAGAGCGTGGTGTCATCCACCGGCGCGCCATCGGAGATCATCATCAGGATCTTGCGCTGCTCGGGCCGCGCAAGCAGGCGATTATGCGCCCAATCGAGCGCCTCCCCGTCGATATTCTCCTTCAGCAGCCCCTCGCGCATCATCAAGCCGAGATTGCGCCGCGCGCGCCGCCACGGAGCGTCCGCGCTCTTGTAGATGACATGGCGCAGATCGTTGAGACGTCCGGGATTGGCCGGCTTTCCGGCCTGAAGCCAGGCCTCGCGGCTCTGGCCCCCCTTCCATGCCTTGGTGGTGAAGCCGAGAATCTCGACCTTCACGCCACAGCGCTCAAGCGTGCGCGCGAGAATATCGGCGCAGGTGGCCGCGACCGTGATGGGCCGGCCACGCATCGAGCCGGAATTGTCGATCAGCAGCGTGACCACGGTATCGCGGAAATTCGTGTCCTTCTCGCGCTTGAAGGAGAGCGGCGCGAAGGTGCCGCGCATGTCGTCGATGATGACGCGCGTGAGGCGCGCAGGATCGAGCGTGCCTTCCTCCAGGTCGAATTCCCAGGCGCGGCTCTGCTGGGCCAGCAGCTTGCGCTGGAGGCGGTTGGCGAGCCGCGAGACCACGCCCTGGAGCGAGGAGAGCTGCTTGTCGAGATAGGCGCGCAACCGCTCGAGTTCCTCGGCGTCGCAGAGTTCCTCGGCTTCGATGGTCTCATCGAATTTGTTCGTGAAGGCCTTGTATTCGCTGGCTCCGCGGCCATTATCCGGTTTCTGGGGCTGGCGGGCGGCCTCGGCCGGCTCCTCCGCATCCACCATCTCGCTTTCATCAGGGTATTCGCCCGGCGGGGCATCGGCGGCTTCCTGCGCACCTTCCGCGCTTTCCTCGGAAAGCGCTTCGGTTTCCTGCATGTCGAAACCGTCCCGCTCCTCGGCCTCGCCGCTTTCTCCCTCCTGCGGCTCCTGCTCGCCGGCATCGTCCTGATCGTCGGATTGCTGATCCTCGTCGTCCGAGCCAAGCGGATCGCCCTCCTCAAGGCCCATCTGCACGAGCATCTGGTGCACGAGCTTCGAGAAGGCCTGCTGGTCCTGCACCTGCCCGGCGAGCAGGTCGAGTGTGGTGCCCGCCTTCTCCTCGATCCGCTCTCGCCAGAGATTGGTGAGCCTCTCGGCGGAGGGCGGCGGGGCGAGGCCGGTGAGCCGCTCGCGCACGAGCATCGCCATGGCGTCCTCGATCGGGGCATCGCCGATCTCCGAAACAGCCGCGAGATTGGCGCGGGCATAGCGATCTTCCAGCATGGCGCCGATATTGGTGCCGACGCCCATCATGCGCTGGGCGCCGATGGCATCGCAGCGCGCCTGCTCCACCGCGTCGAACACCTTGCGTGCTTCCGGAGGCTCTGGCGCCACCTTCCGGTGCAGCTTCTGATCATGCAAAGCGAGTTTCAAAGCGTAGCTGTCCGCATGGCCGCGCAGGATCGCGATATCCTTCGCGGAAGGCTTGCGCGGCGGCTCCGGCAGGCGGGCACGGGCCATCTCGCCGGCATCGATCAGCGAGGGGCGATCCGCCGCGAACTGCACCTCCACCTCCTCCTTGCCCGCCATGGCGCGCAGGGCCGAGGAGACCGCCTTCTTGAGCGGCTCCGTGGGGGAGTTCTCGGGCTGGCCCGGCTTGCGGTTCGAGATGAGGGTCATAATGTCTTGCTCAGCCAGTAGCAGGCATGCCCTTCGGGATAAGGAGAAATCTCCCCGAAAACCTGGTAGCCGCGCTTCTCGTAGAACGGGCGCGCCTGCCACGAATAGGTGGTGAGGTGCACGCCACGCGCTCCGAGCGAGCGGGCATGCCCCTCAAGCTCATCCATAACCTGCGAGCCGATATCGCGGCCGCGCAGGTCGTCTCTCACCCAGAAGAGATCGACATAGACCCAGCCGTGCCAGTAACGGCCCACGGCCCCGCCGACGATCACATCCCCGTCACGCACGCTGATCGAGACCGGCTGCCGGCCGCCATCTCCGCCCATTGCGGCCGTGTTGAAGGCGACGAGGCCGTCGAGCACCGCCTTGTGGACTTCTTCATGCCGGGTGTCGACTGCAACCGTGACCAAGGGCCGCACCTCAGCTCAGCGCGACATTCACCGCGCTTTCCTTCAGTTCCACGCCGAAGGAGCGCTGGTAGAATTCCGCCACCAGCTGCCGCTCCAGCTCGTCGCACTTGTTGAGGAAGGTGAGGCGGAAGGCCATGCCGAGATCGCCGAAGATCGCTGCGTTCTCTGCCCAGGTGATCACCGTGCGCGGCGACATGACGGTGGAGAGTTCGCCATTCATGAAGGCCTGGCGGGTGAGATCCGCCACGCGCACCATGCGGTTCACGATCTCGCGTCCTTCCTTGTTCTGGTACTGCTTCGCCTTGGAGAGGACGATATCCACCTCCTTGTCATGGGCGAGGTAGTTCAGCACCGTCACGATGGACCAGCGGTCCATCTGCGCCTGGTTGATCTGCTGCGTGCCGTGATAGAGGCCGGAGGTATCCCCCAGGCCCACCGTGTTGGCGGTCGCGAACAGCCGGAAGGCCTTGTGCGGGCGGATGACGCGGGATTGATCGAGCAGGGTCAGCCGGCCCGAGGATTCCAGCACGCGCTGGATCACGAACATCACGTCCGGGCGTCCCGCATCATACTCGTCAAAGACGAGCGCAATGTTGCGCTGGTAGGCCCAGGGCAGGATGCCGTCCCTGAACTCGGTGATCTGCTTGCCTTCCTTGAGCACGATCGCATCCTTGCCGACAAGATCGATGCGGCTCACATGGCTGTCGAGATTCACGCGGATGCAGGGCCAGTTGAGGCGTGCCGCCACCTGCTCGATATGCGTCGATTTGCCCGTGCCGTGATAGCCGGTGACCATCACGCGGCGGTTGAAGGCAAAGCCCGCGAGGATCGCGAGCGTGGTGTCGCGGTCGAACAGGTAATCGGGGTCGATCTCCGGCACGTGCTCGGAGGTCTTGGAATAGGCTGGAACCTGCATCTCGGTCTCGATGCCGAACAGCGCCTTGGCGCTGACCTTTGTATCCGGCTCGGCAGGGATCGCATCCGCCGGGTTCGCGCTCGCAAGGGCCGTCACAGACATTCATCACCTCCGGCTACCCCGATGGATTCGCCGTGTTCGTGGAAACGTTAGAATCAGCCTTCAGGCGAGGCCGACTGACTTCAAGTAATTATAGGCGTCGATGATGGCGCGCAATTTGTCCTCGCGCGACCTGTCCCCCTCATTAAGGTCGGGATGGAGGCGCTTGGCCATTTCCTTGAAGCGTCGTCGCACCAACGCCTTGTCGGCGGTTTCGTCAAGCCCCAACAATTCCAGAGCCTTCATCGCGGCCTTGCCGACGCGCACCCGCTTGCTTTCGGCCGCGGCTTCCTGGCGCATCCGGCGCAATCTCTCGATGCGCTCGCGCAGAAGCGCGGCGGAATCGATCTTCGAGGCCGCGCCGGGATCGGGAGCACCATTCACGCCGCTCTGCCAGGTCGGGCGATGGCCGGTCAGCGCGTCCTTCATGTAGGCTTGAACGGCGGCATCGGACATGCCGTTGAAATAATTGTAGGTCTGATTGTATTCGCGCACATGGTCGAGGCAGAAGAACAGGTACTGCCCCTCGTAGTCCCGGCCGCGCGGCGCGCGATACTCGCCCTTTCGCGCGCAAGCCGGGTGCTGGCATTGCAACGCATCCTCCGGCCGGGCTTCCTCTGCCACAGGCCGGGTTCGAACCTTGTCGAAAAGGGGCGAGTTGAGATTCATGAACCTCCATCAATACGAGCAACCCACCCCCTCCGGCAAGCCAACGTTGCGAGCGTGAGTGTCTTGGCGGCAAGTGCCGGTGACGCCTCCTTTGGGTGGCATAGCTTTTGGTCACCACTGCTCTTGCTCGGCTTTGGCCCGGGCGGTTTCGTCAGGCCGGCACCTCCGACAGGTTCACTCGCGGATTGTCGCTCATCGGCGCGATGGTTTCCGGCGTCATGGATCGGGCGCTCCGGTCGGCGCGCCCTGGGGCGTTACCGTCCCGAAGCGGCTTCAGCAGAACCGCAGCGGATGTCGATGCCGCCGATTGGCAGCAGGTCCCCGTTATTCCCTATCGAGCGTGGTTGGCGGATTTCTGGCATCCCTGCCTGAAGGATGATCTGCGGACCGGCCTTCAGGGACCGGCAGAGGCGGGCGCCGCTCGTTTTCGCCCAACGCTTTCGCAATGGTGCGTGCTCGACCCGGATTGCGGAAGGCTTCATAAGACCAATCCGCGTCTCCGACCGAACAGGATCATCGAATGTGACCGCGACGATGATTTCCCGCCGGTTGGGGCGTCCACGAAGTCGCAATCATCATCATCGTCACCATGAATGAGGGGGCGGGCTCCATGTCGTCGGCAGTCATGCAACTGGATGGCACATATGATTATATCGTGGTGGGTGCAGGCTCAGCGGGCTGTGTCGTTGCGAACCGCTTGTCAGCAGACCCGAATGTGCGGGTTCTCGTGCTCGAGGCAGGCGGACAGGATAACTGGATCTGGTTTCACATTCCCGTGGGCTATCTCTTTGCTATCGGCAACCCGCGCTCGGACTGGATGTTCGAGACCGAAAGCGAGCCCGGCCTCAATGGTCGCTCGCTCCGATATCCGCGCGGCAAGGTGATTGGCGGGTCTTCAGCCATCAATGCCATGATTTCGATGCGCGGGCAGTCTGCCGATTATGACGGCTGGCGTGACCGCGGACTTACCGGTTGGGGCTGGAATGATGTCCTCCCGATCTTCCGGCAACTGGATGATCATTTCCTCGGCGAAACGCCGCATCATGGCGTGGGTGGCGAATGGCGCGTTGAAGCGCCTCGTCTGTCCTGGGAGGTTCTGGATGCGGTCTCGCGGGCGGCAATTGAAATGGGCATCCCGGCAACGCCTGATTTCAACACCGGCGACAACACGGGGGTCGGCTATTTTCATGTCAACCAGAAACGCGGCCTCCGTTGGTCGGCGGCGCGTGGCTTCCTGAAGCCGGCGCTGAAACGCCCGAACCTGAGGCTGCTCACTGGCGTATTGGTCGAGCGCATCCTCATGGAGGGGAAGCGCGCGGTCGGCGTCCGGTTTCGTGACCGCGAAAGGATATTCGAAGCGCGCGCCTCGCGCGAGGTCATCCTGTCTGCCGGCGCGATCGGCTCGCCGCATTTGCTGCAGCTCTCCGGCATCGGACCCGCCGCCGAACTGGCTGCATTGGGCATCATGCCGGCGCTCGATGCGCCCGGCATCGGCCGCAATCTCCAGGACCATCTCCAGCAGCGGGCCATCTATCGCGTCGATGGTGTCAGGACCTTGAACGAGACCTATCACTCCTGGCTCGGAAAGTTGGGCATCGGACTCGATTTCGCCCTCCGCCGACGCGGCCCGATGACAATGGCGCCCTCGCAACTTGGCATTTTCACCTCGTCCTCGCCGGATATCGCGCGCCCAAACCTGCAATTCCATGTCCAGCCGCTCAGTCTCGACAAGTTCGGCGATCCGCTGCACCGGTTTCCCGCCATCACCGTGAGCGCCTGCAATCTCCGCCCGACCTCGCGCGGGGAGGTGCGCCTCCGGTCGCCGGACCCCGCCGCCAAACCGATCATCGCACCGGCCTATCTTTCGACCGAGGATGACAGGCAGGTCGCCGCCGATGCGATCCGCATGACGCGCCGGCTGATGCGCCAGCCCGCGCTCGCGCGCTATAATCCCCGCGAGCATGTGCCGGGCCCTTCCGTTGGCGACGCGCCCGACGAGCTCGCCAAGGCAGCCGGAGACATCGGAACGACAATCTTCCATCCGGTGGGCACGGCAAAAATGGGGTTACCGTCCGATCCCATGGCGGTGGTCGACCATCGGCTCAAGGTCATCGGCCTTGATGGATTGCGTGTCATCGATGCTTCGGTGATGCCCACCATCACCTCCGGCAACACCAACACCCCGACAATCATGATCGGGCACAAGGGCGCGGAAATGGTGATCCGGAATTCCTGATGCACAAAGCCGGGTCAGGAAACGGAAGGCCGTGTTGCGGGAAGCAGTTGCGGACGCGCTTCGTGAACCCATCCGAGCATCTCGTCGATGACGGTCCGAATGCGGAGCAGATGTGCCAGGCCATTGCTGAAGCTGAGGTAATAGGTTCGGACGATCCTGATTCCGGGGGCAACGCGCACGAGGCGTTCTTCCTGCGCGGCCATGTAGTCCGGCAGGACCGCGACGCCATGGCCTGCGAGCGTCATCATATACTGGGCGACGATGTTGGTGCTGGTCAGCCGCGGTTGCAGATGCTCGGAAATCTCGTTCAGATAATCGAGTTCCTGGACATACAGGAGATCCTTGATATAGCCGATGAACGGGACACGCTGCAGGTCGTCGACCGACTCGATTGCGCCGTGCCGATCAAGGAAGGCCTTCGACGCATAGACGCTGAGCGAATAGTCGGTGAGCTTCCGGCAGGTCAGGTGCCCCTGCGAGGGGAGCGTGAAGCCGATGGCGATGTCCGCCTCGCGCTTGGAGGGATTGAGGACCTGCGGCATCGCGACAAGTTCGATATCGAGATCGGGATAGCGTGTCGAAAAGGCCCCCAAACGGCTGGCCAGAAAGAACATTCCCAGCCCATCCGGGGCTCCGATCCGGACGCTGCCGGACAAGCGAACATCGGCGCCGGAGACCGCGCTTGCAGCGACCAGCCAGCTTGACTCGATGTCCTCGGCAAAGGGCAGCAGCTCCTGCCCTTTGCCGGTCAGCTGGAAGCCGGTCGGTGGCCGCTCGAAGAGCTTGGCCGCAAGCGCCTTCTCGAGCGCGGTGATCCGCCGCTCCACCGTCGAGTGGTTCACCCCCAGATGCTTCGCTGCCGCTGTAAGCCGCCCACTGCGCGCCACCGCGAGGAAATATCGCAGGTCATTCCAGTCACCGCCCTTGCCGCCGCTCATTCTTGCGCAACCACTTCGCGATTTGACCAAGTTCCCACGCGCAAAGCGACCGTGCAGAATTAGGTTTGTCAAGGTCGGTGCAAAAGCGCGCGGTCCGGAAATCGCCCGATCGACCAAGAGAACCACAGCGCCTGCCGGCGTTGAACGAAACAAGGGGAGAAACGAATGGCTGCTTGGAAAAAGAGGGCGATTGCGGTCGCGTTAGGCGGCGCACTGGCCGCATCAACGGGATTGGCAAGGGCTCAGGAGATTGACACCGTGCGCTGGGGAATCCCCATGGCGTTCGGATCGAACTTGGTGGCTCTGGGCGACACCATGCCCTGGGTGAGCCAGCAACTCGAGCGGGTCTCGAGCGGGCGCATCCGGCTGCAGGTCTTCGAACCGGGCAAGCTGATTCCGGCGCTCGCGGTCTTTGACTCCGTCAGCCAGGGCAAGGTCGAGGCGGGCTACAGCTGGATGGGCTACGAGATCGGCAAGGTGCCGGCCTCGGCCCTGTTTGGCGCCGTGCCATTCGGCATGGAGAGCCCGCAATTCGCCGCTTGGATGTACTTTGGCGGCGGTGATCAGCTGCTGAAGGAGGTGTTCCACCCCCACAAGGTCCATCCGATCTTCTGTGGCACGATCAGCCCCGAGGCTGCCGGGTGGTTCCGCAAGGAGATCAATACCGTCGCCGATCTTCAGGGATTGAAGTTCCGCGCCGCCGGTCTTGGCGGGCGCGTCTATCAGAAAGTGGGTGCCTCGGTGACGCTGATACCGGGGGGCGAGCTGTTCCAGGCGCTGGAAAAGGGCGTGCTGGATGGCACGGAGTTCTCGCTGCCGACGGTGGACGAACAGCTCGGCTTCCACAAGGTCGCCAAGTACTACTACCTGCCGGGATGGCATCAGCCGTCGACCAACCAGTTCCTGTATGTCAACCTCGACCAGTGGAACCGGCTGAAGCCTGCGACGCAGGCGATGATCGAGATGAGTTGCACGGCAGGTGTCGCCATGGCCCTGGCCAAGGCCGAGGCCCTGCAGGGCGCCATGCTCGAAAAATTCGAGAAGGATGGTGTCAACGCCCGCAAGGTCAGCCCTGAACTCCTGGCTGCCTTCAAGAAGGCGTCAGACGAGGTGCTGGCCGAGGAAGCTGCCAAGGACCCGATGTTCAAGAAGGTCCTCGACAGCATGGTCGCCTTCCAGCGCCAGAACGCCAAATGGCATGAGTTCGGCTTCCTGCCGCGCGACTTCAAGCGTTGAGGTGGGCGGGTCCATGGCGCAGGCTCAACATACAGACGGTACTGCGGTGGCCGGATCCTCCGGCCTTGTCCTGCCGAGCACCCCATTCTCGCGCAGCGCGGACCGCGTCATCGCCTGGATGGGCGAAGCAGCGTCGTGGCTCTGGACCATCCTGATGTTGCTGATCGTAGCGCAGGTGATCCTGCGCTACGTCTTCTCGATCGGCTCGATCAAGATGGAAGAGATGCAATGGCATATCTTCGCCGTCGGGTTCATGTTGGGTCTGGCCTTCACGGAGATCGCGGAGCGGCATGTGCGTATTGACGTGCTGGCCGAACACTGGCCGCAGCGGCGGCGTCTCTGGGTCGAACTCTTCGGGATCCTGTGTTTCCTGCTGCCGATGTGCGCGATCATCCTGTGGTTCGCGGTGCCTTTCGTCATCACGTCCTGGCAGCTCCATGAAGTCTCGGCCGCGCCCGACGGGCTGCCGTTCCGATGGCTGCTGAAGTCCTTCATCGTCTCGAGCTTCGCGCTTCTTGCGCTTGCGGGGCTTTCGCGGCTCAGCCGCGTCCGCGCCGCGCTGCGCCCGGGCCATTGATCGCGCTTTCGCCGTCGAGCGTCTCATTCATCATCTGATCGGGGGGCGGAACGTGCCCGTTTACGAGATCATCGTCATCGTTTTCCTCGTTGCCTTTATCGGATCGCTTTTCACGGGCTATCCGATCGCCTGGCTGCTGGGCGGGCTTTCCCTGCTGGTTGGTGCAGCGGCCTTGGCCCTCAACGCCTTCGGCGTTGACACGTTCCTGCTGACCAGCTGGCAGAAATTCGGCGCCATCATCGACCGTATCGATGCGGTGATGTCGAACTGGGTGCTCGTGTCGCTTCCGATGTTCGTTTACATGGGCCTGATGCTCGACCGATCGGGCGTCGCCGAACTGATGATGACGAATTTCGTCAAGGTCTTCGGTCGACTTCGCGGCGGTCTGGCCATCACAGTCATCCTGATCGGGATCATCCTCGCGGCTTCGACGGGGATCGTGGGCGCGTCAGTGGTCCTGCTTGCGACGCTGTCGCTGCCGATCATGATGCAGAGCCGCTATTCCAAAGAGCTGTCGGCCGGCGTTGTCGCCGCCTCCGGTACGCTCGGCATCCTGATCCCGCCATCGATCATGCTCGTTCTGATGGCGGACCAGATCTCGGTCTCGGTCGGCGATCTGTTCATGGGCGCGCTGATCCCGGGCGTCATGCTGGGCCTCATGTACATCATCTACGTTATCCTTGTCGGCATCCTGACGCCGTCAAAGGTTCCCCCGCCGCCCGCCGCGCCACCCTTGACCGGCAAGGAAATCTGGGCGGCCATCCTTGCAACGGTGCCGACCGGCGGCCTGATCCTTGCGGTGCTCGGGGCCATCTTCTTCGGCATCGCCACGCCCACCGAGGCCTCGGGCATCGGCGCCTTCGGTGCGACGCTGCTCGCTGCGGCCAACCGCAAGCTTGATCTGAAGGTCATCCGGCGTGTCGGCATCGAGACCACGCTGACGACCTGCTTCATTTTCGGCATCTTTATCGGTGCGACGATCTTCGCCTTCGTGCTGCGGATGCTCGGCGGCGACGAATTGATTGCTGATGCGCTGAAAAGCTTGCCCTTCGGACCGACCGGCATCGTCATCTTCATCCTGTTCGTGGCCTTCGTCGCCGGCTTCTTCCTCGACTGGCTGGAGATCGTGCTGATCATCCTTCCGCTCGTCGCGCCGGTCATCAAGGCGCTGGGCTTTGACATGGTCTGGTTTCTGGTGGTGCTTGCGGTGATGCTCCAGACCTCCTTCCTGACACCGCCGGTCGGCTTCTCGCTCTTCTACCTGAAGGGCGTCGTGCCGAAGGAGATAACGACGCGACATATCTATGTCGGCATTATCCCGTTCGTGATCATCCAGCTGATCGCCGTGTTGCTGTGTTTCCTGTTCCCCGAGATCATCACCTGGTTGCCGAAAAAGATGTACGGCTCTTGAGGGGATTCATCAGGCTGGCCCCGGAGGAGAACTGGGTCTCAGGTCGTCATCGGTCGAAAGTCGAGTTTGCTCGACGCCGTGAATGGCCGTTCTTCTTTACCGCGAAAAGTTCGTGGTTCTGACCGTGAATGGCGCTCCCAAGGGGATTCGAACCCCTGTTACCCACGTGAGAGGCGGGTGTCCTGGGCCTCTAGACGATGGGAGCACGAGACGCGTTGCTATAGGGGCTGGCGCGGGATATCGCAAGGCCTTCGATGCGGGGCCGTCTTGCCGCCGCGATGAGAGCGCCATGGCACGCCGTGAATTCCGTTTCGAGCCTCAGGATGCCGGAAAGCGCCTCGACAAGGCGCTGGCCGGGCGGCTCGACGGTTTTTCGCGCGGGCGTATCCAGCAGATGATCGCGGAATCCCGTGTGCAGTTGAACGGCACGATCGAGATCAACGCTGCGAAAAAGCTCGCGGGCAATGAGGCGGTGATCCTCGATGAGCCCCCGCCGGTGGCGGCAACGCCGGTTCCCCAGGCCATTCCGCTGACGATTCTCCATGAGGATGCGCATCTCATCGTCATCGACAAGCCGGCGGGGCTCGTGGTCCACCCCGCCGCGGGCCACGAAACCGGTACGCTGGTGAATGCGCTGCTCGCCCATTGTGGCGAGAGCCTCTCGGGCATCAATGGCGTCTTGCGCCCCGGCATTGTCCATCGGCTCGACAAGGATACATCGGGCGTCATGGTCGTCGCGAAATCGGATCGTGCCCACAGGGGCCTTGCCGAACAATTTGCCGATCACGGCCGCACGGGGCCGCTGGATCGCGCCTACCGCGCCATTTGCTGGGGTGCCTTCGAGCGGAAGGCGGGCTGCATCGACGCGGCGATTGCCCGCTCGCGCCAGAACCGCGAGAAGATGGTGGTCAGCCGTGCCGAGGAAGCGCGCTTCGCCATCACGCATTATCAGGTTCTCGACGAGAGCGCGGGCGAGGCGAGGGCGGTGGCAAGCCTCGTCTCCTGCCGCCTTGAAACGGGGCGCACGCACCAGATCCGCGTGCATCTCGCCCATATCGGGCACCCGCTGCTGGGCGATGCGCTCTATGGCTCGGGCTTCCGAACGCGCGAGCCGCTTCTCGCGCCCGGCGCGCGATCCGCGTTGGCGAATCTTGCCCGGCAGGCGCTTCACGCCGAGTTGCTCGCCTTCGAGCACCCGGTCACCGGTGAGGAAATGCGCTTCGAGACAAAGCCACCGCCGGATTTCATGGCCCTGGAGCGGGAGCTTTTCGGCCCTTGAGACATCGCTTGAGGTGGGTGGCGGAGGCGGCGAATGCAAGGCCGATCGCTTAAGCGTGATTTCTGCCTTGCTTTTGCCACGAGCGCGATGTGCTATAAACAACGTGCCGTCGTGGGTGTTTCACCGCGATGATCTGGGTCGCCATTCTGGGGCCCGAAGGAGGAAAAATGTCCAACGTCGCTTTGCCCGTCCTGTCGGGTGAGGGTGGTCTTTCCCGATACATCACCGAAGTGCGCCGTTTTCCGGTTCTCAAGCCGGAAGAGGAATTCATGCTCGCCAAGCGCTATCAGGAGCATGAGGACCCGCGCGCCGCGCACCGTCTCGTTACCTCTCATCTTCGTCTCGTGGTCAAGGTCGCGATGAGCTATCGCGGCTATGGCCTGCCCATGGGGGATGTCGTTTCCGAAGGCAATATCGGCCTGATGCAGGCCGTGAAGCGCTTCGACCCGGACAAGGGCTTCCGCCTCGCGACCTACGCGATCTGGTGGATCAAGGCGTCGATCCAGGAATACATCCTGCGTTCGTGGTCGCTCGTGAAGATGGGCACCACCGCGAACCAGAAGAAGCTGTTCTTCAACCTGCGCAAGGCCAAGAGCAAGCTTTCGGCCCTGGGCGAGGGGGATCTGCGCCCCGATCAGGTGAAGCTCATTGCCACCCGTCTCGGCGTGGAAGAGCACGAGGTGGTGGAGATGAACCGCCGTCTCGGCGGCGATTCCTCGCTCAATGTCTCCATGAAGGAGGATTCGACCTCCGAATGGCAGGACATGCTGGTGGACGAGAGCGACAACCAGGAAATGCTGGTTGCTCGTTCCGAAGAGAACGAGAACCGCCATCTGGCCCTGGGGCAGGCGCTCTCCGCGCTCAATGCGCGCGAGCGCCGCATCTTTGAGGCGCGTCGCCTGCTCGACGAGCCGCTGACGCTGGAGGCGCTTTCGGAGGAGTTCGGCATCTCCCGCGAGCGCGTGCGGCAGATCGAGGCCCGCGCCTTCGAGAAGGTGCAGCAGGCGGTGATGAAGAACATCCGCGAGATCGAATCCGTGCACTGAACCTCATGCCGGTTTTCACCATGAGAAGAGCGCCGCAAGGCGCTCTTCTCGTTTCAGGCGGGAGGCAGGCCAAGCGCTTTGATCAGATCGACGAGCGGCTCCGCGCCTTCATCGATGCACAGCCGATTCTCTCCTTGGCCTGTCGCGCGCTCAGGAACATGACAAGCATCAATGCATTGCCGACGGGGCTTTGCGAAAGGCGGGCGGCGCGCTGAGAGCGGGCGTCACTTCCAGGTCGCAAGCGCCTCGTTCACCGCGCGTTCGCCGGGCGGGCCCTTCTCGATCAGGAAGGCTGCGCGACGCCCCGTGGCGAGGCGCACGTCAAACACCATCCAGCGCTGGAAGCGGAGCAGGTTCAGATTCCGCTGGATGGCGGCCTCGCTGTTGTCGAGGCCCATCAGGAACACATTGTCCTGGATCGGCACCAGCGGCCCGGCGAGGGTTGGTCCGGTCTGACTTTCAAGCTCGCGCCACTCGATCGGGCTCATTTCGCGCACCGGCGGCATTGCGTTGCGTGGATTGAAGGTAACGAAGAAGGTATGCGAAGCCGGGATTGTCTTGTCGGTGTTGCGCGAGAGAATCATGTCGATGGAGAGGCCCGCAGCGGCATATTCCACCTGCACGCGCAGTATCTTTTCGCCTGATCGGGAAGCTGGATCGACCGCGAAGCTCCAGTTGGCGACGCCTTCGAACTGGCTCGGTGCCGTTCCTTGCGTCTCCAGCACCATGAAGGCGCGGCTCGCGACAGGGGCCGGCGGGCGCGCCTCGACGGGAGAGGAAGCCGAGCCGCCGGTGGCTGGCGGAGGGTTCGCGGGCGGCGTTTGCGGAACGCGGGCAGGCGTCGTTTCGGACGGAGCCGAGGAGAGCCGGCCCTCGCGCTTCGCGGCGTCGCTCTCGTTGGACTGCGGGGCTTCCATCGGGCGAATGCCGCCCTGTCCGAAGTGCGCTAGGTCTTCCTTCTTGAGATAGGCGAAGGTGCCCATGACGGCGATGGCCACGCTACCGGCGACAGCCCAGAAGCCGAGCTTTCTCCGGCCCTTTTCGGTCTCCTCGCGGCTGGCGATGCGCGGCCGTTCCGGCCCGCGCGAACGCGGGGGCTGCAAGCCCATCGCCGCCTCATCGCCTTCTGCCACCCCCGACAGCCGCGCGGCGTTTGCCGGTCCTTCCACCGATGGGCCCGATCGTTCCGCCGAAGCCTCGGCGAGGATCGACTGAGACGGCAGTGCCGTGAAATCCGCCTCGATGCGCAGGATCACGTCATCGAGCGCGAGGGTCTCGCTAAGGATTTCCTCCTCGCCCAGCGGAGGATCGAGGCTGCGCAACTGCCGTTCCAGCGCTTCTCTCGCCCGCTGATAGACGGCGTGTCGCCTGGCCGGATCGCGATCCGGCAGCGTGGCAATGGCGCGGGTGATAAGGGGATAATAATCGGCCATGGACGCTTTCTGATCAGCCCTCGAACGGATTTTTCATCAGAATCGTATCATCCCGCTCGGGGCTTGTGGAAAGCAGGGTCACGGGCGCCCCGATGAGCTCCTCGATGCGACGCACATATTTTACGGCCTCCGCCGGAAGATCCGCCCACGAACGGGCCCCCGCCGTGGAACCAGACCAGCCCGGAATGGTCTCATAGACCGGTTCCACCCGCTTCTGTGCCGATTCGCTTGCCGGAAGATGCTCGATCACCTGGCCATCGAGGCGATAGCCTTTGCAGAACTTGAGCTCCGGCAGGCCGTCCAGCACGTCGAGCTTGGTCAGCGCGATGCCGTTGATCCCGTTGATCTTGATCATCTGCCGCGCAATCACCGCATCGAACCAGCCGCAGCGACGCGGGCGGCCTGTCACCGTGCCGAATTCGCGGCCGCGCGTGCCGATCTGCTTGCCGGTCTCGTCGAAGAGTTCGGTGGGGAAGGGGCCCTCGCCGACACGGGTCGTATAGGCCTTCAGAATGCCGAGAACATAACCGATCGAGGAAGGTCCCATCCCCGAGCCCGCCGAGGCCTGGCCCGCCACCGTATTCGACGAGGTGACATAGGGGTAGGTGCCGTGATCAATATCGAGCAGGGCACCCTGCGCGCCCTCGAACAGGATGCGCTTGCCCTCGCGGCGGGCATGGTCGAGCACATCCCAGACGCGATCCATGTAGGGCAGGATCTTCGGCGCGATCTCCATGAGCATGCCGCGCAGGGTTTCCGGCGCGATCTCTTCGAGGCCGAGGCCGCGGCGCAGGGCATTGTGATGCGCGAGCAGGCGCTCGATCTTCGGCATCAGCGCATCGGGTTCTGCGAGGTCCTGCACGCGGATGGCGCGGCGGCCCACCTTGTCCTCATAGGCCGGGCCGATACCACGCTTCGTGGTGCCGATCTTCGTGCCCGTATTGGCATTCTCGCGGAATCCATCGAGTTCGCGATGCAGCGGCAGGATCAGCACCGCATTATCCGCGAGCTTCAGGTTCGCGGGCGTCACCGCCACGCCCTGTGAACGCAGGCGCTCGATCTCGTCGATCAGCGCGGTGGGGTCCACCACCACGCCATTGCCGATCACCGAGAGCTTGCCGCCCCGCACGATGCCCGAGGGCAGAAGGCTCAGCTTGTAGACCACGCCATCGATGACGAGGGTGTGGCCCGCATTGTGGCCGCCCTGATAGCGCACCACGATGTCGGCCTGTTCGGACAGCCAATCGACGATCTTGCCCTTGCCCTCGTCGCCCCACTGGGCGCCGACCACGACAACATTGGCCATGCTGACCTCGAATTCTCATGGGCCGACCGATGACGACCCTTCTTTTTCAGGAGTCGCGATAAAGGAAGGCAGAGCCGGGGTAAAGGCGAAAGCCCGCTTCCACGGCCAGGGGATTGAGAGGCGATGCCTTTTCAGCGCGGCAGCGGCTGCGGCCTCAAAGTCTTTCCTTGCGGCCAGCGCACCCGCCAGGCCGTGACGATGGCCTTCGCCTCCTGCGGGGCGAGCGCCAGGTTCCACGCCACCACGCCGCGCCGATCCTCGACATTCTCGACATCCGGCCTCGTCATTTCCGGCAGGCGCTCGATGCTGATGGCCTGATCCTCGCTGATCGGCAGGCGATCGAGCAGTTGCAAAGCCACCGGGAAGGCGTGGAGATTGCGGATATCCGTGCGGAAACGATGATCTTCCGTGCGGTTGGAGCCGAAAATGCCGGGGTCGCGCGCCTCCCTCTGCAGGGGCACGCGGGTGATCTTCACGCGCTCATCCGCACCGAAGCCGAGTTCGACCCTATCGCCGCCGGCAATGGCATGGACACGGGCGCGCCCGATGAACGCGCCATCGCGGGAGAGCAGCACCTCGCCCGGCAGAAGGGGCGCGTCGCCCTTCAGGGTGAAGCTGGCTTCGAGATAGGCCGTGGGATCAAGCAAGGGCGCGGCCTTGTGCTGAAGCTTCGGCTCGAACACTTCGCCCGCGAGCCGCAGGCTGCGCTCCTCATTGCCCGAGGGAAGTGTGATGTTGCCGGGCACCATGAATTCGGCATGGAAGGGGCTGGTCGCAAGCTGCGCCTGCTGTTCCTCGGCAGGCTCCATCCGTTCAGCGGCCATTCTCTGCCGACGATCCTTCTGTTCGCCCATCGCGAGCTGATCAGAAGCCGGTGCGGCAGCCATGGGCACGGGCAGCGGGCGGGGCGGGGGCGGTTCGTGGAAGCCGAGCCGCTCGCTCCCCGGAACGGGTGCCGCCGTGCCGCGCTGCACGCGCAAGGTGGAGAGCGCCACCTTCGCCTCGCGCCAATCCTCGCCGGTGCGCTGGCGGATGAGCGCGCGGCGCGTGAGTTCCAGCACGGGCTTCGCGCCGCGCGTATCGAGCCGGGCATCGTAAACCGGCCGCCAGGAAGCACCCGCCACGCGATAGGACACCGTGAGCGTTGCCCTGAGCGCTTCCGGCGCTTCCACGGCGATGGCGGCCACCCGGCGCGGGTTCCGGGCGCCGGGCTCGCCGAGCGCGGCTTCGAGCGCGGTGATTTCCTCGGCGATCCTCGCTTCCTCGATGCGCAACCCGCGGATTTCGTCATTCAGGGCCTGCGTGGTCTTGCCGACCGCATCGACCGCGTTGAGCCAGCTCTCGAGATCGAGCGGCCTGCCGTCCTTTGGCGCGGGATCACCCTGGGCCAGGCGCTGCACCATGGCCTTGCGGGTTTCCGCGCTGTCCATGCGATCTGCGTTTCGATCGCGCGCCTCGCGCTTGGCCTTCAGGCGCGCCTCAAGCTCGGCATCGGCCCTGGCTTCCGCGACGCCCACGCGCAGGTCGATGCCGCCCAGCATCAGCCGGCCATTGCCGCTCGCCTCCACCCGGAGCGAGGCCGGGTCGGCGGTCATCGGCAAATCGGGCAGGAGAACATCATGGCTGCCGGCCGGCAGGTCGATCGAGAGACTGCGCGTGACAATTGCGGCATCGGGATAGAGCGTGACCCGCTCGATGCGCGAGCGCGCCTCGATCGTCGCTGCATGGGCCGGGACCGCCGCCAGACCAAGGGGCGCGATCAGACCGAGCGCGCGGCCGAGCCGCGGAAGGCTGGAAGCCGGTCGAGCTTTGGCCATGGTTCGGATACCCCCCGGAGAAGAAGCCGCAGCTTGCGGCAACCCATTCTCGACCGCTCAATGCCGGCAAAGCTGTGGCGTCACGCGGGCGCTTTCACGCCGCATCGCTCTGGCTGGCTTCTGCCTTGCACCACGCGACGAAATTCGCGATCTCCGTCCGCCGCTGGATCGGGTCCACCACATCCGCATTCAGGCCAAGGCGCCAGCAGATATCCCGGCGCGGCTCGGCATCGAGCGCCACGAGATCGGCTGAATAGGCGCTGCTCTGGGCCTTGTCCACGAAGAAGCCTTCCGACACGAGATCACCCGCGCGCTGGTCGAGAATATAGGCCAGCACCGAATGGACATATTCCGGGTGATATTGCACGCCCCAGAAAGTGCCGCCCTGATAGCGGATTTCCGCCGCCTGGACGCGGCTGACGGCGTTCGAGGCCAGCAATGTGGAATCCGCTGGCAAGGCCGCGACCTCGTCGAGATGCGAGCAAGGCGCATCGAAAAGGGCCGGCCGACCCGCGAGGAGCGCATGGCGCGCGCCATCGACCGTCGGCGCGATGCGACGGGCATAGCCGAACTCGCGGCCGCGTGGGTTCTTCTGCACATGGCCGCCCGCCGCCACCGCCGCCACCTGCAAGCCCCAGCACGAGCCAAAGAACGGCACGCCGCTGCGGAAGACCTCCCGCGCAAGCTCGATCTGGCGGATTGATTCCGGTTCGCGCTTCCAGATATGCAGCGGCGAGCCAGTGATGGCGACTCCATCGTAATCGGCGAGGATCGCGCCTTCGGGCAGTTTGCCGCCGGGATCCGCCGGGCAGACGATATCGAAACTGCCCCCGCCCGCCACCTGAACGAGTACATCACCATAATGCTGCGCGGGCGTGCGGCCGAGCGCCTCACGATAGCGTTCGCGGGCCGGAGCGGGGCTGCCTTCCATCACAAGGAAGCGAAGGGACATGAAAGAGCCTTTCGGAAAGCGCGGGAAACCGATACCGATCCTATCTTCCCTCTTTGATTACGCTTCGCAATCCCCGAATAAAGACATGCCCAACGCTTTCCGCGCTCTTTATGCGAATCCCTATGTGATGCTCGGCCTCACCATGTTCTTCTGGGGCGCGCACGCGGTCGTTGCGCGTTTCTCCGTGGGGCAAATCTCGCCCATGGTGCTGACGGCCGGGCGTTGGCTGGGCGTGGCGATCCTGCTCGTCACGTTCTGCCGGCCGGATGTTCGGGAGGGGATCACGGCGCTGAAGCGCTATCCCCGCTTCATGATCCTCATGGGCACATTGGGTTACACCGTCTTCAATGTGATGATGTACCAGGCCGCGCAATTCACCACGGCGGTGAACATGTCGCTGTTGCAGGGTGCCATTCCCATCTGCGTTCTGCTCGGAGCCTTCCTGCTCTACCGGACTCCAGTAAGCGGCGTGCAGATCATCGGCGTCGCGATCACGATCCTTGGCGTGGTTCTGGTGGCGACGAATGGCCATCCCGAGCGCCTGCGCGAATTGCAGTTCAATGCCGGTGACATCCTGATGATCATCGCCTGCGCCTTCTATGCGGGTTACACTGTGAAGCTGAAGGAGCGCCCGGCCATGAGCGGTCCGGTTTTCTTCACGGCCCTGGCGATGGTGGCGGGCGTGGCCTCCATTCCCTTCCTGATCGGCGAGATCATCGCCGGCAAGGCGCAATTGCCGACCCTGCAGGGCTGGGCGGTGCTGGCTTTCGTGGCGGTTTTCCCGAGCTTCCTTTCGCAGATTTTCTTCATGCGCGGGGTGGAGCTGATCGGTCCGGGCCGCGCGGGCATCTTCACCAATCTCGTGCCGGTCATCGGCGCGGGGCTCGCGGTGCTCTTTCTGGGCGAGCCCTTCGGCTGGCACCATGCGGCGGCGCTCGTGATGGTGCTCGGCGGCATCGCGATCGCCGAGCGTGCCAGGCGGGCGTGAATCGAGGGCCAAAAAAGGCGGCCTTGCGGGCCGCCTTCGGACTTGGATGGCAAGGCGTGGAATTCAGAACATCAGCCGGTTCGCGCGCTTCACATGCGGGATGGCCTTGATGGCCGCGAGCACTTCATCCGAGATCGAATCGTCGACCGCGACGAAGCAGATGGCATCACCCCCCGGCTTGTCGCGCCCCAGATTGAAGGTCGCGATGTTGATGGCCTTCTCGCCCAAGAGCGAGCCGAACCGGCCGATGAAGCCCGGCTTGTCGTCGTTGCGCACATAGAGCATGTGGGGCGCGAATTCCGCATCCATCTTGATGTCGCGGATCTCGACGATGCGCGGCAGGCCATCCGAGAGCACCGTGCCGGCGGCATGGCGGATGGTGTCCTCCGCCTCGACATAGATCTTCACGCGGCTCTCGAGGTTCTCCGGTGCATCGCGGGTGATGGCTTCCACCGCGATGCCCTTGTCCTTCGCGATCGCTTGCGCATTGACCATGTTGATGCCCGGCTTGAAGGGGCGCAGCACGCCTGCCACCGCCGCTGCCGTGATGGGCCGGGTGTTGAGTTCGCCCACCTTGCCTTCATAGGCGATGCGGATGCCCTTGATATGCGCTTCGGTGAGCTGACCGATGAACGAGCCGAGTTTCTCGCCCAAAGCCACGAAGGGCTTCAGTTTCGGCGCATCTTCCGCTGTGATCGAGGGGAAGTTCACCGCATTGGTGATGGCGCCGGCGAGCAGATAATCCGACATCTGCTCGGCCACCTGCAGGGCGACGTTCTCCTGCGCTTCGGAGGTCGAGGCACCGAGATGCGGCGTGCAGATCACGTTCTCGAGGCCGAAGAGCGGGTTGGTCTCGGCCGGCTCCACCGAGAACACGTCGAAGGCCGCGCCCGCGACATGGCCGGACTTGATGGCTTCCGCCAGCGCTTCCTCGTCGACAAGGCCGCCGCGCGCGCAGTTGATGATCCGCACACCCTTCTTCGTCTTCGCGAGCGCCTCGCGGGAGAGGATGTTCCTGGTCTGCTCGGTCATCGGCACGTGAAGCGTGATGATGTCCGCGCGGGCGAGCAGCTTTTCGAGTTCAACCTTCTCCACGCCCATCGCGACGGCGCGCTCCGGGGTGAGATAGGGATCATAGGCAATGACCTTCATGCCGACGCCGATCGCCTTGCGGGCGACGATGGAGCCGATATTGCCTGCGCCGACGAGGCCGAGGGTCTTGGCTTCCAGTTCCACGCCCATGAAGCGGTTCTTTTCCCACTTGCCGCCCTGCGTCGAGATATCCGCCGCCGGGATCTGGCGGGCCAGCGCGAACATCAGCGCGATCGCGTGTTCGGCGGTGGTGATGGAATTGCCGAAGGGCGTGTTCATCACGATCACGCCCCGTGCCGTGGCGGCGGGAATGTCCACATTGTCAACGCCGATGCCGGCGCGGCCGATCACCTTGAGGTTTTTCGCACTTTCGAGAAGTTTCGCCGTCACCTTGGTCGCCGAACGGATGGCGAGGCCGTCATATTCGCCGATCATGGCGGCGAGCTTGTCCTTGTCCTTGCCGAGATTGGCATCGAAGGTCACGTCGATGCCGCGATCCTTGAAGATCTGCACGGCGGCGGGAGAGAGGGCGTCGGAAATCAGAACGCGGGGTTTGGGCATGGGATCACCTCGAGGTGTCGTTCCCGACGGGCCGCAGGACCCGGGCGGGAATCCAAATGGAAAGATGGGGAAGAAAAGGTTCCCGTTCGCGCCTTTCGGCGCGCCGGGAAATTCAGCGTCGGCTCAGCTGAGCTTCGCGAGTTCGGTGGCGAAGGCGTATTCGATCCAGGGCCGCAGCGCCTTCACGTCGCGCGCCAGCACGGTCGCGCCGCACCAGATCCGGAGTCCCGGAGGCGCATCGCGATAGGCGCCGAGATCGAGGCCGGCGCCGGCCTTCTCGATGATGCCCACCACGGCCTTGGCGAAAGCTGCCTGCTGCTCCGCCGACAGAGCTGTCACCTTCGGATGCGTGAACTTCAGGCACACGCTCGTGTTGGAGCGGGTCTTCGGCTTCGCGGCCAGGAAGTCGATCCAGTCATTGGCCTTCACGAAATTCGCGATCACGCGGGCATTGGCGTTGGCGCGCTTCATCAGGCCTTCGAGGCCGCCCACCTTCTTTGCCCAGAGGAGCGCGTCGATGTAATCCTCGACGCAGAGCATGGAGGGAGTATTGATCGTCTCGCCCTCGAAGATGCCCTCGATCAGCTTGCCGTTCGAGGTGAGGCGGAAGATCTTCGGCAGCGGCCAGGCCGGCTTGTAGCTTTCGAGGCGTGCAACCGCGCGCGGAGAGAGGATCAGCATGCCATGCGCCGCTTCGCCGCCCAGCACCTTCTGCCAGGAGAAGGTGGTGACATCGAGCTTCGGCCAATCGAGATCCTGCGCGAAGGCAGCCGAGGTGGCGTCACAGATCGTGAGCCCCTCGCGGTCGGCGGCGATCCACTCGGCATCCGGCACGCGCACGCCCGAGGTGGTGCCGTTCCAGGTGAAGACGATGTCGCGCTTCCTGGTGTCGACCTTCCTGAGGTTCGGCAATTCGCCATAGCCGGCGGTCACGACTTCCGCGTCGGCGAGCTTCAGCTGCTTCACCGCATCGGTCACCCAGCCATCGCCGAAGGATTCCCAGGCGAGCAGCGTTACCGGGCGGGCGCCCAGCATCGTCCACATCGCCATTTCCACGGCACCGGTATCCGAGGCTGGAACGATGCCGATCTTGTAATTGGCCGGGACCTTCAGGATTTCGCGCGTCAGGTCGATGGCGAGCTTCAGCTTCGCCTTGCCGATCTTCGCACGATGCGAGCGGCCGAGAGGCGCGTCGTTCAGGGCTTTGAGGGACCAGCCAGGGCGCTTGGCGCAGGGACCGGAAGAAAAATTCGCAACGCGCGGAAGCGCGGCAGGCGCGGTCTTCGTCATCAGCAATGTCTCCATCCTTGCAGATGGGTGTCTTCCGTTGGGGGAAGATGACCCGCGCCGGAGCTACGCCTGTTTTGCGACAAATACAACCGCTTCTCGGCAAAAAGGGAAAATCTTTCTGCCATGCCTGCTCGCACTCCAACAAGAAAGGCGCGGATTTCTCCGCGCCTTCGGGATGGTCGAAAGGGTGGCGCCGCTCAGTATCTGCGAGCCAGCGGCCCCGGGGCATAGGCGATCGGCGCATCCGCAAAGACATAGCGCAGACCAACCTTGAGGTCGTGGCTCTCGAGGTTCCTGATCCTGGCGTTGAGGTTTGCGCAGGGCCCCGTACAGACGATGCGGCCGGTGGTGACGTCGCCGATATGGAGGTAGCGATAGGCCGCCTCGGCCTTGATGTTCGTCGTCAAATCATAGCCGAAGCCGGCATGGATCGCCCAGGCGAAGCGGGTCTCGGTCCTGTTCGAAGCCGAACCCGAGCCGCCGGCGAAGGCACCGAAGCCGGCCTCCCGCACGTTCGACATCATCATCGTCGCGAAGCCGATGCCGCCACCAAAGAAAGGCGTGATGCGATTCCAGGTGCCGAGATCGACATAGGCGTTGGCTAGACCGACGACACCCGACAGGTTGCCCCTGGTGATGTTCCAGCCGACCGGGTTGGGCGCCGGCAGGCCGGTGACCTCTCTCGTCGTCGAGAACCGGGACGATGCGCGATACTCGATCGTGGCATCCGTTCGGAAGAACGGGTTGAACTGGTAGCCGACGCCGACACCGACGAAAGCGACCGATTTCAGCGAGCTTTGCAACGTTGAGGAATTGGCGACCGGGGGAACCAGATCCAGCCTGCTGTAGTCCTGCAAGGCGGCACCCACATCGCCGCGCAGATAGAAGCCGCTGCCGACATCAATCTGGGC
>NZ_JBJTDY010000085.1:0-5116 GCF_046092605.1 Rhabdaerophilum sp.
ATCAGATCGTCTGGTTATAGGCACCGACTTCCCTGTTCTCGCGCAGGATCGCATCCATCGCCTTGAACATCTCGCGCATGCGGGCTTCGGAGACCGGGCTCTCGATGACGACGACCAGTTCCGGCTTGTTGGACGAGGCACGGATGAGGCCCCAGGTGCCGTCATCAACCGTCACGCGCACACCATTCACGGTAACCACATCACGAATCGGATGGCCCGCGATGGAAAAGCCGGCCTTCTGCATCGCCTCAATACGCGCCACGACCTTCTCGACGATGCCATATTTCACCTCGTCCTCGCAATGCGGCGCCATGGTGGGCGTGGCCCAGGTCTTCGGCAGCGCGCGATAAAGATCGGCCATGGACTTGCCGGGGTTGCGATCGAGCATGTCGAGAACCGCAATCGCCGTCACGAGCCCGTCATCATAGCCACGCCCCACCGGCGGGTTGAAGAAGAAGTGCCCGCTCTTCTCGAAGCCCGCGAGCGCACCGAGTTCGGCCACGCGCTTCTTGATGTAGGAATGGCCGGTCTTCCAGTAATCAGTCTTGGCGCCGAGGCGCCGGAGTTCCGGGTCGGTCGCGAAAAGGCCGGTGGATTTCACATCCGCCACGAAAAGCGCATTGGGGTTCAGCGCCGCGAGATCGCGCGCCAGCATCACCCCGATCTTGTCCGCGAAGATTTCGTTCCCCTCGTTATCCACCACGCCGCAACGGTCGCCGTCGCCGTCGAAGCCGAGTGCCACATCCGCGCCATGCTCCTTCACGGCATGGGCCATGGCATGGAGCATCTCCATGTCCTCGGGGTTCGGGTTGTAGCGCGGAAAGGTATGATCGAGTTCGCAATCGAGGCGGATCACCTCCGCGCCGAGCGCTTCGAGCACCTGCGGGGCGAAGGCGCCGGCCGTGCCGTTGCCGCAGGCGCAGATGACCTTCAGCTTGCGCTTGAGCTTAGGGCGATCCGCCAGTTCGCTGTAATAATGGTTCTGGAAGAAGTTCTCGACGAAGGAATAGCTGCCCTGCCCGAAGCGATACTCGGCGTTGAGCACGATCTCCCTGATGCGGTTGATCTCGGCGGGGCCGAAGGTCACCGGGCGGTTGGCGCCCATCTTCACGCCGGTCCAGCCATTGTCGTTATGCGAGGCGGTGACCATCGCCACGGCCGGCACATCGAGCGCGAATTGCGCGAAATAGGCCATGGGCGACATGGCGAGGCCGATATCCACCACCTCGCAGCCCGAACCCATGAGGCCGGCGACCAGCGCCAGCTTGATGGCGTTCGAATAGCTGCGGAAATCATGGCCGACGACCACGCGCTGCTTCACGCCGGTTTCGGCAAGATAAGTGCCGATACCGAGGCCGAGGGCCTGCACGCCCATCAGGTTCAGTTCCGGCGCCTTGTCCGAAGCCGGATGCCCGAACCACCAGCGCGCATCATATTCGCGGAAGCCGGTGGGCTTCACGAGCGGGTTCAACTCGAAGGCAGCCGTATTGGGCTTCAGGTGCGCACGGGCTTTTGGAAAGGACGTCATGGGGCGCTCGCTTCACGTGAGGTCCGGCTCCCATACCGCTGACGGCCGGGAAAAACCAGATCAAGAACAGCAATGAGGGGATGATGGATAGGCAGGGAACGTGCGTTCAACCTGCCAATGACTTGAGAATGCCACGGAAATCCTTGCCCAGCTCCGGATTGGCCAGCGCATAGGCCACGTTGGCCGCCAGAAAGCCAAGCTTCGAGCCGGTATCATAGACCTGGCCATCGAAGCGCACGGCATGGAAGGGCTCGGTCTTCGCAAGCGTCAGCATGGAATCCGTGAGCTGTATCTCGCCGCCCGCCCCGCGCTCCTGCCTGGACAGCAGCTCGAAGATCGTGGGCTGGAGAATGTAGCGGCCGGAAATCGCGAGGTTGGAAGGGGCCGTTCCCCTGGCCGGCTTCTCGACCATGCGGGCGATCTTCGCGACCTTGTCGGCCGAGCCCGCCACATCGACGATGCCGTATTGATGCGTCTCGTCATCGGAGACCGGATAGACACCGATGAGATTTCCTCCAGTCTGGCCATAAGCCTCGATCATGTCGCCGAGAAAGGCCGTCTCGCCAAGATGCAGCATATCCGGGAGAAGCAGCGCGAACGGCTCATTGCCGATGATGTCGCGCGCGCACCACACCGCGTGCCCGAGGCCGAGCGGCGCCTGCTGGCGGGTGAAGCTCGTCGCGCCCGCGCCGGGTGTATCCGCCTCGAGCGCGGCCAGTTCCTTCACCTTGCCGCGGCCCTTCAACGTATCTTCCAGTTCATACTGTCGGTCGAAATGATCCTCAATGACATTCTTGTTGCGCCCGGTCACGAACACCACATGCTCGATGCCGGCCTTGCGCGCTTCATCCACCACGTGCTGGATCACGGGGCGATCCACGACCGTGAGCATTTCCTTCGGCATGGCCTTCGTCGCCGGCAGGAAACGCGTGCCAAGGCCCGCGACCGGGATCACCGCTTTGCGAATTCGCTTCATTCGACACCTGTTTGCAACGGCCTGCCTTTCAGGACGTTGCATAGGCTATCCTGTCAAGCTCTGTCACTTAATGCTCCATGAACCGCGGAGGCCGTATGACGTTTCCTCCGTTGAACATGGTAAACGCAGGAGAGGCCATGACAGTTCTGGTGACGGGCGGCGCGGGCTATATCGGCTCGCACATGGTGCTCGCCTTGCGGGATCGCGGCGAGAAGGTCGTCGTGATCGATGACCTCTCCTCGGGCTTTCCCCGGGCCTTGCCGCCGGATGTGCCCTTGCGCGGTGGTGATGTGGGTGACCCCGCCTTTACCCGCGCGGTGATGGACGAGTTCGGCGTAACCGAAATCGCGCATTTCGCGGCAAAGATCGTGGTGCAGGAATCGGTCGCGAAGCCGCTTTTCTATTATCACGCGAATACCGTGAAGAGCCGCGCGCTCATCGCGGCCGCCGTGCAGCACGGCGTGAAGCACTTCATCTTCTCCTCCACCGCCGCGGTCTATGGCGATGTCTCCGGCGAAGCCGTCAGCGAAGATGTCGCGCCGGCACCTGTCTCGCCCTATGGCCGCTCGAAACTCATGACCGAGTGGATGCTGCGCGACACATCAGTTGCGCATGATCTGAAGTTCATCGCGCTGCGCTATTTCAACGTCGCGGGCGCCGATCCGCAGGGGCGCTCTGGCCAGTCATTCCCGAACGCGACGCACCTTATCAAGGTGGCGGTGCAGGCGGCGCTTGGCCAGCGACCGCATCTCGATATCTTCGGCACGGATTACCCCACGCGCGACGGCTCCTGCATCCGCGACTATATCCACGTGACCGATCTCGCAAATGCCCATGTCGATGCGCTCAACCACCTGCGCAAGGGCGGCGAGAACCTCATCCTCAATTGCGGTTATGGGCGGGGTTTCTCCGTGCTCGAGGTTGTGGATGTGGTCAAGAGGGTGACGGGCGTGGATTTCACCACCCGGCGCGCGCCACGTCGCCCCGGCGATCCTGCAACCCTCCTCGCCAAGGCCGATCGCATCCGCGCGGAACTCGGCTGGAAACCCGAGCATGACAACCTCGAGGAGATCGTCGCGGCGGCCTTCCGCTGGGAAAAGTCGCTCGCAAGCAGGAACATCTGAGCGGCAAAACCTAGCGGCGCTGGACAATTTTCCAGTCGCCGCGCCACAGGCCGCGCCTGTCGGCCTGCGCCTCGGCCTCCGCTTCGAGCATGGCGCGCGGCGCGATGCCCACGGGCCGTGCGAAACCGACGCGCACCAGTTCGGTCGCAACATCGCGGCCCTGCGCGCGGCACGCTCCCACCATCGCCCCCGGCGGCGGCGCGAGATCGGGCGCCGAGCCCAGCGACTGGCATTGCAAGGGTTCGCCCCTTATCAGCGCGTAGAGCGTGGCGCGCGCGAAGATTCCGCATGGCCAGAGCGTGCGATCGGGGTTCTCGCAGGCCGCATCCATGGGCGGCGTCACGATACCCGTCAGCACGACATATTGCTCACCATTCGCCACGAACCGGCGGGAATCGATCATGTCATAGGGTGGCTCGACCGTGATCTGCCGCCGGAACCGGCCGGGTTCGCCGAGCATCTGAGGCGACAAGGGCGACAAGCCCGCTTCTTCCGGCGCGAGCATTGGCCGCTCGGGCGGCGGCACCACACGCTCGGGCGGCGCGCGATCCGGCCGGGGCGACCAGCTCCAGGGCGCATGCCCGGCGAAGGCCAGCGCGAGCGCCGCAAGGCACGCCACGGCCACGCTCCCCACCAGCACCGCCTCCTTGTGGCGGGCGAGCCAGGTTCGCAGGCGCGAGGGCCGGGTGGAGACGTCGGTCATGGATCTCCCGGAACGGTCTGGCGCCGCTTCGCGCCACCTGCGCCAAATGAAGGCTTTCCCCCGCATCCCGCAAGCCCCATAGGAGCGCGGAAGCGGCGCCGAGCCGTGAGAGGAGCATCACGGAGAACACGAGGGACGATGCTAGATTGGGGCGCCTATGCCGGCTTGTTCGCCGCAGCCTTCCTCGGCGCCACCCTCGTGCCAGCGCAATCCGAGGCAGTGCTCGCAGGCCTCGTGATCGCGGGAAAGCAGCCAGTTCTCGCGCTGTTTCTGGTCGCGAGCTCGGCTAATGTGCTGGGCCCGCTTCTGAACTGGATGATCGGCCGCGGCGTCGAGCGCTTCCGCGACCGACACTGGTTTCAGGCATCGCCCGAGGCGCTCACCAAAGCGCAACGCCATCACGAGCGCTGGGGCCATTGGTCGCTGCTCGCGAGCTAGGTGCCAAGCATCGGTGACCCGCTGACGCTTGTGGCCGGCATCCTGCGCGAACCGCTCTGACGCTGCCTCGTGCTCGCGAGCAGCGCCAAGGCCGGGCGCTACCTCATGGTGATCGCCCTGGCGAAGGCGTGGGTGTGAGGCAGGATCAGCTCCGCGCCAGCGCCTCCCAGGCCCGGGCCGAGGAATGGCGCGCGCCCCGATAGCTCGCGACGATCCGCGCGGTGAGCGCATCCTTCGCGGCGAGGCCGGAGAGGATTTCCTCCGCCAGAATCGCGCCCTTCGCGAGCACCTCCTCCGGCAGGCGATGCACCTGCGTGCCGCCCTCGATCAGCGTGCGGAGCGCCTCG
>NZ_JBJTDY010000086.1:0-22475 GCF_046092605.1 Rhabdaerophilum sp.
AAAGATGTGGGCGTGGCGGAGCGGATTTGGCCGCGTTTCTCTCAGGTGTCCTGCCGTTCGATTTGCGCCGGACCTGCGCCTGCGTTACAGCCGTTCCGCATCCATTCCCATCGGAAATCCACATCATGCTCGGAATCCCCCTCGGCGACCTCGTTCCGCTGGTCCTCGCGCTGCTCGCCGCAGGTGTCGTGACAGGGCTTCTCGCCGGCATGTTCGGGGTGGGCGGCGGCGCGGTCATCGTGCCCGTGCTTTACCAGATTTTCGGCTTTCTCGGGGTGCCGGAAGATGTGCGGATGCATCTCTGTGTCGGCACTTCGCTGGCCATCATCATCCCGACATCCGTGCAATCCTACCGGGCGCATCGCGCGAAGGGGAAGGTGCTGGAGGATGTGCTGAAGGTCTGGGCCGTTCCGGTGGCGCTCTCGGTGCTGGCGGGAGGGGCGATTGCCGCTTTTGCGCCACCCCTGGTCCTGAAACTCGTCTTCGTGCTGGTCGCCGCCTCGAATGCGACGAAGCTGCTCGCGGGCCGGGATGACTGGCGCATCGCGCCGGAACTGCCTGGGAAGGTCGGCATGCGGGCCTATGGCGTGCTGATTGGTCTTGCCTCGTCTCTCATGGGCATCGGCGGCGGAGCCATTTCGAACATGATCCTCACGTTGCATGGAAAGGCGATCCACAACGCCGTGGCGACGTCGTCCGGTCTCGGCGTGCTGATCTCCATTCCAGGAGCGATCAGCTACATCCTCGCAGGCTGGTCGAAGATGCCGGTGCTGCCGCCGCTTTCGGTGGGTTATGTTTCCCTTCTCGGATTCGCGCTCATCGCGCCGGTTTCGGCCTATTTCGCGCCCTTCGGCGCGCGCCTGGCGCACCGGATGCAGAAGCGCACGCTGGAAGTGGCGTTCGGCCTGTTCCTCGTGGTGGTGTCGGCCCGGTTCATCTGGGGCATTTTCTTCTAGCCAGCGGCGCACGCCCGGCTATCCTCTCGCAGGAAGCGGGGAGGAGCCATGGTCGCGGTGGATACCATCAGCCGGCTTTTCGCGCGGATCGATGCCTCGCGCGCGGGCCTTGTGAGCCTCACGCAGGATCTGCTTCGTTTTCCCACCATCAACCCGCCGGGCGCGGATTATCGCGCGATCTGCGCCTATCTCGGGGAATGGCTGGAAGCGCGGGGCGGCGCGGTGCGCCATATCCGGGCGCTGGGGGAGCCGGATGACAGCGACGCCTTCCCGCGCTGGAACGTGATCGGCCGCTTCGAAGGCACAGAGGCTGGCCCTTGCGTGCATTTCAACGGACATATCGATGTGGTCGAGGTCGGCCTGGGCTGGACCGTCCCGCCCTTCGAGGGCGTGGTGAAGGATGGCCGCGTCTATGGTCGCGGCGCCTGTGACATGAAGGGCGGCATCGCCGCGAGCCTCATCGCGATCGATGCATTGCTCGCCTGCGGGCTTCTCACCCGCGGCGCGCTCGAATTCTCCGGCACGGCGGACGAGGAATCCGGCGGTTTCGGAGGCGCGGGCTATCTTGCGCGGCAGGGTTTTTTTGATCGCTCGCGCGTTGATCACGTGATCATCCCCGAGCCGCTGAACCCGGATCGAATCTGCCTCGGCCATCGCGGCGTGTGGTGGGCGGAGGTGGAGATCACCGGCGCCATCGGGCATGGCGCGATGCCCTTCCTCGGTGTCAACGCGATCGCCGGGATGGGCGACCTGCTGGCGCTGATCGAGAAGGACCTGATGCCCCGTCTGGGCAATCGGGTCACGGCCATGCCCTGCATGCCGGAGGGCGCGCGACGCGCGACGCTGAATTTCAACTCGATCCATGGCGGCCAGCCCGAGCCCGGCGATGGCCGCCCCGCCCCTGTCGTGGCGGATCGCTGCCGTCTGGTGCTCGACCGGCGCTATCTCGTCGAGGAGGATTTCACCGCCGTGAAGAGCGAGATCGTCGAACTGATCGAGCGCGTGAAGGCCGCGCGCGCCGGAATAGACTACTCGATCCGCGAGATCATGAGTTTCGAGCCGACGATGACCGCACCCGATGCGCCGCTCGTGCAGAGCCTGGAGCACTGGATCGAGAAGCTCTTCGACCGGCCGGCGAGCCTCGTCGCCTCGCCCGGAACCTACGACCAGAAGCACATCACCCGGCATGGTTCGGTGCAGGCATGCGTGGCCTATGGGCCGGGAATCCTCGATCTCGCCCACCAGCCGGATGAATGGATCGGAATTGATGATATGCTCGCTTCCGCCAAGGTCATGGCGGCCGCCGCGCTCACGCTGTTGCACGAGCGCACGGAGAATGCATAAGTCCGTTTGCGCGAAAGCGCATCGCATGTCTGGGGAGGATCGTCGCATGCAACATTCATCCTGCCGCCTGGCGCTTTCCCTGAGGCTTGCCGCCCTCGCCCTGCCGCTCGCCCTGCCCGCCTTGGCGCAGGCACCGAGGGACTCCGTGGTGGTTTGCCAGACTCTGGAACCGCCGATCCTCGATCCCGCCGGTGGTGCGGCGGCAGCCATTCGCGAAGTCACCTATGACAATGTGTTCGAGACGCTGCTCGCCTTCAACGCCGAGGGGCGCATCGAGCCGCGCCTCGCCGAGAAGATCGAGCCGAGCGCGGACGGCCTGATCCACACCATCACTCTGCGTTCCGGCGTGACCTTCCATGATGGCGCGGCGCTGACGGCGGAGGATGTGAAATTCTCCTTCGAGCGCGCAATGGCGCCCGATTCCAAGAACAGCCAGAAATGGATTTTCGCGCCCATCGACCGCATCGAGGCGCGCGATACCCGCACGGTCATCATCACGCTCAAGAGCTATGTGGGCGATTTCCTCGATGGACTGGCCTGGGCGGATGCCACGATCTTCTCCGCGAAATCCGCCGACAAGGCCGCCACCGAGCCGGTGGGCACGGGCCCCTACCAGCTCGTGCGCTGGAACCGTGGCGACCGCCTCGTGCTGAAGCGAAACGAGAATTACTGGGGGAGGAAGTCGGCGATCGCCAATGCCACCTTCCGCTTCATCTCCGATCCGCAGGCACAGGTCGCAGCACTCACGGCGGGGGATTGCGACGCACATACCAATCTCAGCGCGCCGGAAGCCGTGCCGCAGCTTCGCGCCAATACGAACCTGCGCGTCAGCATCGGGCGCACCGAGGGCGAGACCATCGTCGCCATGAATAATGGCAAGGCGCCTTTCAACAATCCGAAGGTGCGCGAGGCGATCTCCAAGGCCATCGACCGCGCGCAGGTGAATGAAGGGGCGATATCGGGCTTCGGCACGCTGATCGGCACGCATTTCTCGCCGAACCATCCGGCTTATGTCGATCTCACGGGCGCGGTGAAACATGATCCCGCCGCCGCGAAGAGGCTTCTTGCGGAAGCCGGTTACCCCAACGGCTTTTCGGTGACATTGCGCCTGCCGCCGCCGGCCTATGCCCAGCGCGGCGGCGAGATCGTCGCGGCCATGCTCGGGCAGGTGGGGATCAAGGTTTCGATCGAGCCGGTGCAATGGGCTCAGTGGCTGGAACGCGTTTTTCGCCAGCGTGATTACGATCTCACCATCATTGCCCATGTCGAGCCGCTCGACATCAACATCTATGCGCGGGACGGCTATTATTTCGGCTATGTCTCCGAGGCGGTGAAGGCTGCCGTGGCGCGCACGAAATCGGCGAAGACCGAGGCGGAACGCATCGCGGCCTTCCAGGAGACCCAGCGCCTGATCACCGCAGACCATGTGAATGTCTATCTCTTCATGCTGCCGAAGATCACGGTCAGCCGCGCCGGCCTCAAGGGCATGTGGAACAACTGGCCGGTGCCCGCCAATCCGCTCGCACAGCTCAACTGGGAGTGAGCGCCCGGGGCGGCCGCGCGGCTTCCTGTCATGTTCGCCTTCCTCGCGCGCCGGCTGGCGACGCTGTTGACCACCCTTGCGGTGGCGGCGATCCTGATCTTCGCCGTCACGGAAATCCTGCCGGGCGATCCCGCTGCCGCGATGCTGGGGCTCACGGCCACTCCGGAAACGGTGGCTGCCTTGCGCGCCGAACTCGGGCTTGATGCCCCGGCATTCGTTCGGTTTTTCGGCTGGATCGCCGGTTTCTTCACGGGCGATCTCGGCATCTCCTATGCGTATCGCGTGCCGGTGGCGGGCCTGATCGCCGAGCGCCTGCCAGTCACGCTGCCTCTGGCAATCATGGCGAGCCTCTTCGCTTCCATTCTGGGCATCACGCTCGGGGCGCTGGCTGCCAGCCGCGCGAACAGCCTTGTCGATTCCGCGCTGATGGCCGGAGCGCAGGTGGGGCTCGCCATCCCGAATTTCTGGTTCGGCATCCTCATGGTTCTGGTTTTCGCCATCGGGCTCGGCTGGTTTCCGGCGGGGGGCTTTCCGGGCTGGGAGACCGGTTTTTTCAAGGGGCTTCAGGCGCTTTTCCTGCCGGCTTTCGCGCTGGCCCTGCCGCAGGGCGCCGTGCTCGCGCGCCTCACGCGGACGGCCGTGCTGGAAGCGCTGGGCGAGGATTTCGTGCGCACCGCACGTGCCAAGGGGCTGACGGCGGGGCAGACCTTGCGCCGGCATGTGCTGCGCAACGCCATGGTGCCGGTCATCACCATGCTGGCCCTGCAGTTCTCCTTCCTGATCACCGGGACGATCATCATCGAGAATGTCTTCGCGCTGCCCGGCCTCGGGCGGCTGATTTTCCAGTCGGTTGGCGGGCATGATCTCGTGACCGTGAAGAGCCTCGTGATGATCTATGTCGGCGCGGTTATCCTCGTGAATGCCGGTGTGGACATGGCCTATGGCCTCATCGATCCGCGCCTGCGCTTCAGGCGAGGGGTCGGTCGATGATTGGTCGCGCTTTGCGCCATCCCAGCTTCGTCCTGGGGCTTTCGATCACCTTTCTGGTGCTGGGCGTGGCTTTGCTGGCGATGATCTGGACGCCGTTCGACCCCACGGCGATGCGGATTTCCGCCCGTCTGCGCCCGCCTTCGGCCACGAACTGGCTTGGCACGGATCAGTTCGGCCGCGATGTTCTCTCGATGCTGATGATGGGCGCGCGCAACGCCCTGCTCGTGGGCGTGGTCGCGGTGGGAATCGGTCTTTCGATCGGCGTGGCGCTGGGCATGATGGCCGCGACTCGCGAAGGCAGCCTCGCGGATGAGGCGATCATGCGCCTCTGCGATTTCACCTTCGCTTTTCCGGCCGTGCTGACCGCGATCCTGATCCTCACCTTTCTCGGGCCGGGACTGGTGAATGCGATCATCGCGATCGGCATCTTCAACATCCCGGTTTTCGCCCGCATCGCGCGGGGCGCGTCCCTGCAGGTGATGGCGCGCGACTATATCCGCGCCGCGCAGGCGGCAGGGCGTTCCACCTTCGGCATCCTGCATCGCCATGTCCTGCCGAACATCAGGGGCATCCTCATCGTGCAGGCCAGCGTGCAAGTCGCGCTGGCGATCCTTGCGGAAGCAGGGCTTTCCTATCTCGGCATCGGCACGCAGCCGCCGAATCCTTCCTGGGGGCGGATGCTGAATGACAGCCAGACCTTCCTCGCGCAGGCACCGTATCTCGCGATCTTTCCCGGCGCGGCGATCGCGCTGGCCGTGCTCGGCTTCAACCTGCTGGGCGACGGATTGCGCGACGTGCTCGATCCGAAATCGAAGGAACGCTGAACCATGCTCCGGGTCGAGCATCTGCGCATCCGCTTCCGGGGCACGCCGATCCTCAGGGATCTGTCCTTCGCCATCGACCGGGGCGAGGCACTGGGACTCGTGGGCGAAAGCGGTTCGGGCAAGTCCATGACGGCGCTTGCCATCATGGGGCTCCTGCCGCCGGGCATGGAGGCCTGCGGGCAGGTCCTCCTTGAGGGGGAGGACCTGCTGGCGCTCGACGAGGCGCGCCTCTGCACCATTCGCGGCCATCGCATCGGCATGATCTTCCAGGAGCCGATGACGGCACTCAACCCCGTGCATCGCATCGGCGAACAGATCGCCGAACCCCTCGTTCTGCATGGCGTCATGGAACATGCCGAAGCCTTGCGGGAGGCCGAGCGCCTGCTCGAGCGGGTGGGGATCGAGGAGCCCTTTCGCCGGCTCCACTCCTATCCGCATGAATTATCCGGCGGTCAGCGCCAGCGCGTGATGATCGCCATGGCCATGGCCTGCAAGCCCGCCCTGCTGATCGCCGATGAGCCGACCTCCGCCCTCGACGTCACCGTGCAGAGCGAGATTCTCGACCTGCTGCGCGACCTTCGCCTGCATGAGGGCATGGCTACGCTCTTCATCAGCCATGATCTTGCGGTGATCGCGCGCGTCGCCCGGCATACCCTTGTTCTCTATGGCGGTGCGGCGATGGAAACCGGCGACACGATCGCCCTGCTGCGCCAGCCGCGCCATCCCTACACGCAAGGCCTGCTTGCGGCCCTGCCGCGCGGGCGCTCAAAGGGAACGCGTCTCCAGCCCATCCCGGGTTTTGTGCCCCCGGCGCGGCTGCTCGCGGAAGGCTGTCCCTTCCACGGCCGCTGCCCGCGCGGAGATGCGCGATGCGCGGCAGAGCAGCCACCGCTCACCGTCGAGCATACGCGCGCCTGGTGCTTCCATCCCGGGAGGGTGGAATGACCCGCGTGCTGGAAGCCCGAAACCTCCACAAATCCTACATCCTGCCGCGGGCCTCATGGCTGGAGCAGCGCGCGCGCATCGAGGCGGTGCGTGATGTCTCGCTCCATGTCGATGCGGGCGAAACCCTGGGAATCGTGGGTGAGAGCGGTTCCGGAAAATCGACGCTCGCGCGCCTGCTGATGGCCTTGGAGCGGCCCGATTCCGGCAGGCTGTTCTGGCAGGGTGAAGAGATCACGGCGCTCTCGGCGGCCGAATTGCGCGCAAGGCGCCACGGCATCCAGATGGTGTTTCAGGACCCCTATGGCTCGCTCGACCCGCGCATGCGCATTCTCGACACCGTCGCGGAGCCGCTTGATGTTGCCGAGCCCGGCCTCGCGCGGGAGCAACGCCGGGCGCGCGTGGCCGAGATGCTGGAATGCGTGGGCCTCAATGCCGATATGCTGGTCCGCTACCCTCACCAGTTTTCCGGCGGGCAACGGCAGAGGATCGCCATTGCCCGCGCGCTCATCACGCGGCCGCGCATCCTCGTGGCGGATGAGCCGGCCTCCGCGCTCGATGTCTCGATCCAGGCGCAGATCCTGAACCTGTTGAGCGATTTGAAGCTCGAATTCGGGTTGGCCATGGTTTTCATCAGCCATGATCTTGGCATCGTGCGCTATCTCTCGGATCGCATGATGGTGATGCAGCACGGCCTTGTCGTGGAAGAGGGCGAGACCGAGCGCGTCTTCACGGTGCCCGGGCACCCCTATACCCGCGCGCTGATCGCCGCGATGCCCAAGCTCGCAACGGAATAAGCGCGGCTGCCCTCTCGGCTGCGATTTGGCCTTTTCGCGCATCCGCGCTATGTCCGGCCCATGCTTTCGCCTGAAGACATTCGCTTTTCTGTCGCACCTATGATGGATTGGACCGACCGGCACTGCCGGTTTTTCCACCGGCTCCTGAGCCGTCGCGCGCGCCTCTACACGGAAATGGTCACCACCGGCGCCGTGCTCCACGGCGATCGCCGGCGCCTGCTGGGCTTCTCGCCACAGGAGCAACCCGTCGCGTTGCAACTCGGCGGCTCCGACCCCGAGGATTTGGCCCGCGCCGCGCGGATCGGCGAGGAACATGGCTATGTCGAGATCAACCTGAATTGCGGCTGCCCGTCGGACCGCGTGCAGAACGGCCGCTTCGGCGCCTGCCTCATGCGCGAGCCGCAGCTTGTCGCCGAATGCGTCGCGGCGATGAAGAGCGCGGTTTCCATCCCCGTCACCGTGAAGTGCCGGCTCGGCGTGGATGATCAGGATACGGAAGAGGCGCTTGATGCGCTGGCCGATGCCGTGGTCGTGGCGGGCTGCGATGCGCTGTTCGTTCATGCCCGGAAAGCGTGGCTGCAGGGCCTTTCCCCCAAGAAGAACCGCGACATCCCGCCGCTGGATCATGCGCGCGTGCGGCGTCTCAAGGCGCGGCTTCCCACGGTGCCCATCGCCATCAATGGCGGCATCGCCAGCATCGCACAAGCGCAGGTGCTTCTTGCCGCCGATGGCGAACTTCGCGGCCTCGATGGCGTGATGCTCGGCCGCGCGGCCTATCACAATCCCGGCCTGCTGCTGGAGGTCGATCCGGGGCTGTTCGGCGAGCCAGCACCGGCGGGGGATCTGTTCGAGGCGCTGGAGCGGCTGACGCCTTATCTCGAAGGCCTCGTGCTGGCCGGGCATTCGCCCAATGCCCTCACGCGCCACCTCCTCGGCCTGTTTCATGGCCAGCCCGGTGCGCGGGGCTTTCGCCGTCACCTTTCCACGGAAGCGGTGAAGGCCGGCGCGGGTGCCGAGGTGCTGCGCGAGGCGCTCGGCCATCTCCGTCGCAGGCCGGGGGCCGCACGGGAGATTGCCGCATGAACGAGGATGCCGTCTTTGCCCGCGTGTTCGAGAGTTTCTTCCGGCAAGGGCTGATGGCGACTTTGGGTGCTGTCCTGGATCACGCAAGCCCCGGGCGGATCGTGATCGGCCTGCCATCCTCCCCGGCCATCACCCAGCAGCACGGGTTCGGCCATGCCGGGGCAATCGCTTCCATCCTCGACAGCGCCTGCGGCTATGCCGCGCTGACGCTGATGCCCAAGGGCAAGGCCGTGCTGACGAGCGAGTTCAAGATCAACCTGCTCGCTCCCGCCGCCGGCGAGCGTTTCGAGGCGGAGGGGCGCATCATCCGCGCCGGCAAGCGCCAGCATGTGGCGATGGGCGAGGCTTTCGCCATCCGGAATGGCCTGCGCAAATCCGTCGCCGTGATGCTCGCGACCCTCGTGGTGGTCGATGGCGAGGGCGGATTGTCGAACTGAAACAATCAGCTCGCGAAGCCGAGCATCGCCTTGTTCTGGTAGCCGAAGACCAGAATGAGCACGACCACGCCCCAGATGAGCAGGTTCCTGAGGCTCTCGCCCATATTGCCGCGGATTTCCGCGAGGGCCCATGTGCCCATCATCGTTAGAACGATACCGAAGGCGACGATGCTGGCCATATCGTCGCCGGAGAGGCTGGGAAGGCCGCCGCTGACGGCCAGAACCAGAGCGACGCCGAGGGCAAGCAGGATCAGCAGGGTCACGCGGGGCGAATTCATGTTTCCTCCTCAAAACGGGCCGCGTGCGGCACTCGCGCCAGCGACGGCCAGAAGCAAAGCGATTTCGGTGAGCTGCTGGGTTGCGCCCAGAAGATCGCCGGTGAAACCGCCAATCTTGTGACGCATGAGCCGCACGGCAAGCCCCAACACAGGGAGAACGGACAGAATCGCCACCCAGATCGCGCCTGGCAGTTCCAGCAGCAGCATGCTGCCGGCAAAGAGCAGCGCGCCAATCCCGATCGCGGCGAAGAGGCCGCTCCGGCCCGGCATCAGTGTCGCCGCCGCAATCCCCCCGGTCCGTGCCGGAGGCAGGACAAGCGTTGGGAGCAGCGAAAGAGCGCGCGACAGCCCGCCAACCGGTGCAATGGCGATGGCCGCGAAGGGCCCCATCAGGCGGAACAGTTCGGCGAGGATCGCGAAGCGCAACAGCAGGTTCAGCGCGAGGCCTGCCGCACCATAGGCGCCGACGCGGCTGTCGCGCATGATCTCGAGGCGCCGCTCGACCGTCATGCCGCCCCAAAGGCCGTCGCAGGCATCGGCAAAGCCATCCTCGTGGAAACATCCGGTGATGATGACGATGGTGCAGAGGGTGAGGGCGGCGGCGATGCCTGGCGAGAGGCCGAAAATCATGGCGCCCGCCCCCACCAAGGCACCAATGCCGCTAAGGATGGTGCCGGCCACGGGCACCGCCGGTGCAATCGCCGTGAAATTCGGCATCCCATGCGGGTTCGCCTCGAAGGGCAGGCGAGGAACCGGCAGGCGGGAATAGAATCGCAGCGCCTGCGCCAGCCGCATCGGCGGCTTCGCGAGAAGGGGAATTCCGGTCTTGCCCCGGGGCTGCTCATTCATCCGATATGCCTTTCGGCTCGCCCCTTGCCTTTGGCAATAGGCGCGGGAATCGCCGCCTTGCCGCAAGCCTCGCGGGCATGGTAGCGACCCCGAGTTCCCTCCGCCAGTTCAGGAAATCGTCCCGTGCCTCCCACCGGCCTGCCCTTCGACGACATTCGCGCCCTGCTGCGTGCGCTTCCCGGCCCGGACGAGACCTCGCGGGCGCAGGTGCTGGCGCGCGAGGCTGAGCTCATCAAGCCGGCGGGCGCACTCGGGCGGTTGGAAGAAATCGTCGCGCATCTCGCGGCCTGGCAGCACCGGGCGCCGCCGCGCATCAACCGGCCGCTGGTGGCGATTTTTGCCGGCGCGCATGGCGTGGCGAGGAAGGGTGTCTCGGCCTATCCGTCCGAGGTGAACAAGGCGATGCTCGCGAGCTTCTCGAACGGGCAGGCCGCCATCAACCAGATCTGCAAGGCGCATGATCTGGGCCTGAAGGTCTTCGATCTGGCGATCGAGTTGCCCACGGAGGATTTCACGGAGGGACCGGCGCTCGAGGAGATGGCCTGCGCCGCCACCATCGCCTTCGGCATGGAAGCCATCGCCAATGGCACGGATCTCCTCTGCCTGGGCGAGATGGGGATCGGCAACACAACGGCCGCCGCGGCGATCCATGCCGCGCTCTTTGGTGGGCCTGTCGCAACCTGGGTGGGGCGTGGCACGGGGGTCGATGATGCCGGCCATGCCCGCAAGGTGGCGGCGGTCGAGGCCGGGCTCGCGCTGCACCGTGGCTCCCTGAAGGACCCTCTGGAGGTGCTGCGCCGGCTCGGCGGTCGCGAGATCGCGGCCATTGCCGGGGCGATCCTTGCCGCGCGCATCGAGCGCGTGCCGGTCATTCTCGACGGCTATGTCGCGACCTCGGCCGCGGCGGTCTTGCACGCGCTGGAGCCCTCGAGCATCGCGCATTGCCTTGCGGGCCATGTCGCGGCCGAAGGCGCGCATGCCGAAGTGCTGAAGCGGCTTGATCTTGTGCCCCTCCTCGATCTCGGCCTTCGGCTGGGGGAGGGGAGCGGAGCGGCCCTGGCCTGCGCGATCGTGAAGACGGCACTGGCATGCCATACCGGCATGGCGACCTTTGCCGAAGCCGGCGTGCCGGAAAAGGTTTAGGCCGCGCGGATCGCGCCTGGCAGGTTCTGCTGCAGGCTGGAGGCCGCTGGCCTGGGGCTGTCGGGATCGATGGCGGCCATCGCGGTCATCACGCGCGTCGCGGGGAAGATGGCGATCACCTCCGTGCCCTCGCGCAACTTGGAGGTGAGGCGGAACGCGCCGCCATGCAGTTCCACGAGGCTTTTCACGATCGACAGACCAAGGCCCGAGCCGGGATCGGCATTTTTCAGTGCCTGCGAGCCACGTCCGAAGGTCGAAAGCACGGTCTCGATCTCCTCCTCGGGAATGCCCATGCCGTTGTCGCGCACCGAGAAATACTGGCCACCCGAGGCGGTCCAGCCCGCCTTCACGATGATTTCGGCGCCTTGCGGGGTGAACTTGATGGCGTTCGAGAGCAGGTTCAGCGCCACCTGACGCACGGCGCGCTCATCCGCCCAGAGGCGCGGCATGTTCTCCGTATAGGCGGTGCGGATGATCAGCCCGCGACCTTTGGCGCGCAGATCGAGCATATGCACGCAGGCAGCGACCGTGGAGACGAGGTCGATCGCTTCCTCCTGCAGTTCATGCTTTCCGGCTTCGATGCGCGAGAGGTCCAGAACCTCGTTGATGAGTTCCAGCAGGTGCGAGCCGCTCGAATGGATGTCGTTCACATAGGACTTGTAGTGTTCGTTCCCGATCGGACCGAACATCTCGCCCCGGATGACCTCCGAGAAACCGAGGATGGCGTTGAGCGGCGTGCGCAGTTCATGGCTCATGGTGGCCAGGAATTTCGATTTCGCGGCATTCGCGTTTTCCGCGTGCTTCGTCGCTTCCTTGAGGCGGATATTGGCCTGCTCGACCTCGTGGATCAGCTCGTCCTTCTCGGCGCGCGCCTGCAGGCCGTCGAGGGTCATCTGGTAAAGGCGGCTCGCCAGCACGACGAAGAGCAGCACCGCGCCGAAGCTCAATCCGGCGATCATCCAGCGCTCGGTCGGCTGGCGGTCCACCATGAGGAAAACGATCGCCGCGCCAATCGGAAGGATGGCACCATAGACCGCCGCCGGCAACGGATGCGACAGAACCGCCGAAAGTGCCGCGAAAAGCAGGATCGAGAACAGCAGGAAGAGTTTCAGCCCTTCCGATTCCGGCACCCGCACGACAACTGGAAGCGAGGCCCAGCAAAAGACAAGCGCCACCTCGCTCAGCATCAGGCGGATCATCCAGGCCCGTAGCGCGGAGGCCGGATTCTCGAGCTTCAGAAAGGCACGGCAGACCATCCATTGCGCGGCAATCGCCAGAATTGTGATGGTAAGCCACACGAGCGAGCGGCCAGGGGCGGTCCAGGTGAGTGTTGCCGCGGCAATCACCATGGCGAAAGCATGGACAATCACAACAGCGTCGAGATGCGATCTGGCAAAAAGCCGCGCCAGTTCAATCTCGAAGATACGCCGCAGGCCGGAGAGGGAGGTGATCTTCTCGCGCGTGTCCCGCACCGCGCGTGTCAGATCGCGCCGGCGCGCATCGGCCTTCTCGGCCTGCGCCTGCCTGCGTTCGATCTCGGCAGCCGTTTGAATGTGCGGACGCATCGGAACGTTTGGAAAAACGGATCGCTCTCGTTGCCCAGAATGCCTGACAAATCGTTAATCGAAGCTTGGCGGAATGGCGCAAGGGGCAAGAAATTTGTGATCTATTCCGGCTTTGCCGGGGAATCAGCTAGGCCATGCCAATGTTTCGCCCCCGCTTTCTCTCTGCGGCCCTGTTCATCGCGGCCTGCGTGATGTTTGCAGCCGCCCTCCACCGCAAGGCGGAGGAAATGGTTGTCGGCAGCGCCCGCGCGCTGGATGGCGACAGTCTCGTCGTTGAAGGTCGCGAGATGCGCCTGCAAGGCATCGATGCGCCGGAATCCCGCCAGCTTTGCAATCTGGCTGGTCAATCCGTGCCCTGCGGTCGACATGCCACGCAGGCGCTGCAGCGCTGGCTCACGCGCGGGCCGGTGGCCTGCACGGGCCACGAATCCGACCGGTATGGACGTCTGCTCGTCACCTGCCGCGTTCATGGCACGGATATCAACGCCGATCTCGTGCGGAATGGCTTCGCGGTGGATTTCGGCCGCTACCCTGCCGAGGAGAAGGAAGCGCGCGCAGCCTTTCGCGGTCTCTGGGCCGGAACTTTCGAGCCGCCGGCCGAATATCGCCGCCGCATGCGCGCCGAGGCCGAGGCGAGGCGCGAGAACCCACCGCAACCTTGACCCGCCGCGCCGGGCGTGATCCCGTTCCGGGGTTGTGATTTGCAGGGAGACGAAGATGCGCCTCTTCGATGGCGGACGGGTGCCCAATGCCCGGCGCGTGCGGATCTACCTCGCCGAGAAGGGGATCGACATCCCGAAAGTGCCGGTCGATCTCGGCAGGATGGATCACCGCACAGCCGAATTCACCGCGCGCAACCCCCTGCAGCGCGTGCCGGTGCTCGAACTGGATGATGGCAGCCACCTCAGCGAATCGATCGCGATCTGCCGCTATTTCGAGGAGTTGCACCCCGCGCCGCCGCTCTTCGGGACCGGAGCGCGGGAGCGCGCCTTTGTGGAAATGTGGCAGAGGCGGGTGGAGTTCGAGCTCTATCAGGCGGTTCAGGCCGCTTTTCGCCATACCCATCCCGGCATGGTGGAGTACGAGGTTCCGCAGATCCCGGCCTGGGGTGAGGCCAATCGCCCGCGCGCGCTCGCCATGATGGCGCTGCTGGATCGCGAACTGGCGGACAAGCCCTTTCTCGTTGGCTCCCGTTTCACCGTTGCGGATATCACCCTGCTGGTGACCCTGGATTTCCTCAAGCCCGCGAAGATCGTCCTGCCGGAGCAGCTCTCAAACCTCGGTCGCTGGCATGGCGAGGTTTCCAGCCGGCCGAGTGCCACCGCGTGAGACGCCCGCTCATCCTGCTCCTGTTGGTCCTCGCATTCCCGGCCATGGCGGGCGAGAAGCTCTCCGGCGAGGCCATTCGTGAGGCTTTTCAGGGGAATACCGTCGCCGGAGCCTACAGCAATGGCGGGCTTTTCAGCGAATATCACGCGCCGGACGGACGTGCGCTGGGTGATAACGGGCTCACGCTCAATGTCGATGCCTGCTGGAACATCGATGGCGATGCGATCTGCTATCATTACGGTCCGCCCAAGGATCGTCGCAGCTATTGCTTCACGGTGGAGAAGCAGGGCGAGGAATACCGGCTCTCGGTGCGCGATGATGGTCGGCTCAACGCCATCGCGCGTATCTTCAAGGGCAACCCGGAAAATCATGATGATGGCGGCAGGCGCTGGTCTTGCGACGATCTGCTCGCGGGGCTTGCTTCCCCTTCGGCTCTTGCGCGGTCGTCTCTTGCAGGGTCGTCTCTTGCAGGTCCGTCTTTTGCACGGCGTTGAGGCACCGCAGGGCAGCGCGGGCGCAACGGCCCAATCTGACCATGTTCCCGACATCGTTCGGGCGTCCAATGCCGTTGCTCCAGGTTCATCCGGGAACGATTAGCCTGAAAACTGCTTTCTCAGCGTGGAAGGAGATGATCCATGCAACGGATTTCTGCCATGCAACTTCAGCGCTTGTTCTGGGGGCTGATGGCCACCGGGTCGATGGCCCTTGCCATGCTGGTCGTGGTGCTCCAGCCGGGCTTCGCGCAGTCGGGCAAGCGCCTCGCCTTCGTGGTGGGCCTCGCGGATTACGGCGCGACGCAGCATCCGACCGCATTGGGCGATGCCGGCCTTGTTGCGCAGACCCTGAAAAGTGCGGGATTCGAGGTCACAGAGGCGGCGAACCTCAACCAGGGGGAATTCCGAACCCTGTTCCGCGACTTCTCCGACAAGGCCATGGAGGCCGGGGCGGATGTGGTGATCGCGGTCTATGTCTCCGGTCTCGCCCTGCAGGATGATGGCGACAACATTCTCATTCCCGTCGATGCCCGCCTGCGCCAGCGCAACGACCTTGCGACCGAGGGCCTGCGCATTGCCGATTTTCTGCGCGGCATTTCGGGCCTGCCCGCCCGCGCGCGCTTCGTCTTTCTCGATGCCGCCTACCAGCATCCCGTCTTGCAGCTCGTGGCCGATGGCGGTCGCGGCCTCTCGTTGGCGGATCGCGCGGGAGGCACGCTCATCGGCTTCAATCAATCGCCGGGGCGGGCGGCGCCGCTGCCCACGACCAGCTACGGCCCTTTCGCGATGGCGCTGGCGGAGGTCCTGATCGAACCGGGCCTGCCGGTCGAGGGGATGATGGAGCGCCTGCGCCTGCGTGTGCATGATCTCACCCAGGGCGTCGTCACGCCGTGGTTGCTGAACGGCATCGCGCCGGGTTTCGTGCTCAATCCGGGCGCTCCGGGTTTCGCGGCGGCAGTGGCACCGGAGGCCAATCTCCTGCGCGAGCGCCCCATGGCGCAACTCACCCCCGAACAGGGCTATGCCCGTGCCGTGGAGATCGACACGATCGCCGCTTACGAGGAATTCATCCGCGCCTTCCCTGGCCATGTGCTGGCCCGCCGTGCGCGCGCCACCGTGGCGGCCCGGCGCGAGGCGGCCTACTGGCAGCGCACCCGTCGCGCCAATACCGAGCGCGCCTACTGGACCTATCTCAAGCGCTACCCCAGAGGCGCCCATGCGGCCGAGGCAGAAGACCGGTTGATCCGGCTCTCGGCACCTGTGGCACCGCCGCCCTCCTTCGAAGAGGTCATCTATGACGACCTTCCGCCGCCGCTGGTCGAGGAGGTGGTGATCTACGAGGAGGTCGTTCTGGCTGAAAGCTGGGAACGCCTGCCGCCGCCCTGGGCCAGGCCGGTGGGCTTCCTGCCGCCCCCACCGCTCGCGATCATCGAGTTGCCGCCCCCGCCACCTCCGCGCATCGAGGAACGCGGCCTGCCGGTGGTGGCCATCGCGGCCGGTGTCGCGGGGATCACCGCGGCCGCCATCCTCGCCAACCGCGCCTGGCGTCGTCCGCCTCCGGTTCGCGAAACGACCTTCGATCTGCCCCCGCGCCCGCCGCGCGAGCCCGGTTTCGGGCGTCGGCCGGTGGTTCTCCCGGCCGGCCTTGACCCGCGCGGGTTGACCGCGCCACAGGTGACGAACCGGCCGCCGCTGGTTCGGCTCCCTGTGCCGTCGCCCGCTCCCGGAAGCATTCCCGGTGTGCTGAACCCGACGCGTCCCGGCACCATTCCCCAGCCGGTTCCGCCTGTGACAAGGCCCGAGACGAGTGTCGTCCAGCCTCCTGCGCAAAGGCCCACCACGCTGCCGCCCCCGCCCAATGGTCGGCCGGTTCCGCCAACCGCGCCGGGCATCCGGCCGGATGTCGCGCCGGCTCCTCCCGGCCAGCCCGGTCGCGGGGGCCTGCCGGGCCTTGCCAATCCGTCGCCCGGAACGGTTGGTCCGGCGCAGCGGCCGGCAATCGGCACTCCGCCAGCAAATCCGCCCACCGTCAATCCGCCAACGCAGAGGCCGGCGGCCGTCAGCCCGCCTCCAGGACCCACCGGTCCGGCGATACGCCCCCAGGGGCTCACGCCGCCCACGGCACCCGCAGTCAATCCACCGCGTCCGCCGGGCTGGCGCGATCCCGCCATGGCCAATCCGGATGATCGGCGGCCCGTCAATCGTGATCCCCTTTTGCGCCAGCGGCAGATCGAACTCCGGCCGCCGCCGCCGCAGGGTCGCCCCATGCCGCAGCAGAACGGGCTTGGCGTGAACCCGATGCCGCGCATGCCGCCCCGCGAGGCTCAACCGCAGATGCGACCGCCACAGCCGCAAGCGCGGCCAATGCCTCCGATGACGCGCCCGGCCCAGCCGGCACCTCCGCCGCCACAGCCGCAAGCGCGGCCAATGCCTCCGATGACGCGCCCGGCCCAGCCGGAACCTCCGCCGCCGCAGTCGCAGGTGCGGCCGTCGCCGCCTATGGCACAGCCAACACCGCCGACGCCGCCGCCGGCCGTGCGTCCGGTGGCGCCCCCGCCCGTGGCGCGGCCAGCGCCGCAGGCGCCCCCGCCAACAGGCCGACCGGTGGATTGCACGCCGCAGAGACGGGCAGGGGGCCAGTGCTGAGACAACAAGAGGCCGGGGCGACCCGGCCTTTCTCATCCGCTAGGGGCAGGCGGCCTTCCGCAACGGCTATGGGTGGCTAAATTCCCGCAGATTTATTCCCCATTCCCGAGGGTTAATTCTCCGCCCTCAGCGAAAAGTGGCACGGTCTCGGCTGCCCGGCAGGGCCGCGCCCCCGAAACCGGGTCCTGACCCTAGAGCGGCTCCGATCTGATTGAATGAGGCCGTCCGCTCTCATTTCTGGTTTTTCACGCATTTTCTTCGACCAAGCGCTGTCCACACGGTCGGACAATGCTCTAGAGCATCCGCCCGCCAAGTGGATACCGGGTGGCGGAAAAAGCGGATGCGAAAACAAGAAGAGTGAGCGCCAGATCTGATTCAATCAGATCGGTTTGCGCTCTAGCGTTCGAGCCGCGCGACAAGGCTGGACGTATCCCAGCGGCCGCCACCCATCTTCTGCACCTCGGAATAGAACTGATCCACCAGAGCGGTCACCGGCAGATGCGCGCCATTCTTGCGGGCTTCATCGAGCACGATGCCGAGATCCTTGCGCATCCAGTCCACCGCAAAGCCGAAATCGAACTTGCCCTGGTTCATCGTCCTGCCGCGATTCTCCATCTGCCAGGAGCCGGCCGCGCCCTTGGAGATCACCTCCAGCACCGCTTCGATATCGAGGCCCGCGCGCTTGCCGAAATGAATCGCCTCGGAAAGGCCTTGCACGAGGCCCGCGATGCAGATCTGGTTCATCATCTTGGTGAGCTGCCCCGCGCCGGAGGGGCCGAGCAGGCGGCAGGCGCGGGCAAAGCTCATGATCACCGGCTCGGCCTTCGCATAGGGCTCGGCATCGCCGCCGCACATCACGGTGAGAACGCCGTTTTCGGCACCGGCCTGACCGCCCGAAACCGGGGCATCGATGAAGGCGCAGCCCTTCTTCCGCGCCGCGACATGCAGTTCGCGCGCGACTTCCGCGCTGGCCGTGGTGTTGTCGACGAAGATCGCCCCCGCCTTCGCCCCATGGAATGCGCCGTCCGGCCCGGCCATCACGGCGCGGAGATCGTCGTCATTGCCCACGCAGGCGAAGATGAAATCCTGCCCCTCGGCGGCCTCCTTCGGCGTGCGCGCGACCTTACCGCCATGCTGGGCCGCCCATTTCTCGGCTTTCGCGACGGTGCGGTTGTAGACCGTCACCTCGTGCCCGCCCTTGTTCGCAAGGTGGCCGGCCATGGGGTAGCCCATCACGCCCAGCCCGAGGAATGCGACCTTCGCCATCGTTTTCTCCGTTGTTCCTGTTCCGGCGGGGATGGCTCAGCGCAGCGCGAGATGGCGCGTGAGCCGCGTTTCCATGAGGCCCCAGACCCGCCGGATGATCTCCACCAACGCGAGATAGATCAGCGCCGTCCAGAGGTAAATGGACAGGTCGAAACTTCGCGCGAAGGCGAGGCGTGTCGCGCCCATCAGGTCGAAGAGGGTCACCAGCGAGGCAATCGCACTCACCTTGATCATGGTGATCAGCTCGTTGCCCAGCGGGCGCAGGCCGATGATCAGGGCTTGCGGCATCTCGATCTTCAGGAAGATGGCCTGAGCGCGCATCCCCAGCGCGCGCCCGGCCTCCACCTGTCCCTTCGGCAGCGCCTGAAGGGAGCCGCGCAGGATCTCGGCCTGGTAGGCCGCGGTGTTCATGGTAAAGGCGAGCAGGCAGCAATAGATGGGCTCGCGGAAGAACCACCACAATCCGATTTCCTGCCAGAACGGCCGGAAGGCTCCGAGCCCGTAATAGATCAGGAAGAGCTGGCAGAGCAGCGGCGTGCCTCGGAAAAGGGTGGTGTAACCGACAACCGCATAGCGCGCCGGCGCCGGCCCGTGCAGGCGCAGCAGCGCCAGACCAATCGCGAAGACGAAGCCGAGCGCGGAGGAAATCCCCACCAGTTGCAGCGTGAGCACAAGGCCATCGGCCATGCGGCAGCCGTAGCGCTCCAGCACCTCATGGCCGAGATAGAAACCGGGAGCCTCGCACCAGGTCATCGGGCATATCCCCGGTTGGCGTGCATTTCCATGCGGCCGATGCCCCATGCCGAGAGCACGGAGAAGATGAGGTAGATGAAAAGCGCGGCCGAGAAGAACAGGAAGGGCTCCTTCGTCGCCACATTCGCGCGGGTGGCGATGAACATCAGGTCCTGCAGCGTGATGACCGAGACGAGCGAGGTCTCCTTCAGCAGCACCATCCAGTTATTGCCGAGGCCGGGCAGGGCCACGCGGAAGAGCTGCGGCAGCACCACCAGCCGGAAGGCCTGCCCGCGCGTGAGGCCGAGCGCCGCCGCGCCCTCGCGCTGCCCCTTCGGGATGGAATTGAGCGCCCCCACCCAAACCTCGGAGGAGAAGGCGGCGAGAACCAGGCCGAGCGCCACCATGCCGGCGATGAAGGGCGAGATCGACAGCGAACCCGGGAAGCCCATTCCTGTCCAGAGCTTCTGGATGAGGATCTGCCCGCCGAAATAGATGATGTAGAGCGTGAGAAGCTCCGGCACGCCGCGAAACACCGTGGTGTAGAGCGTTGCGAGCCCGGAAACGATCTTCGATTGCGAGCGGCTCGCCAGCGCGACCAGCAATCCCAGCGCCAGCCCGAAGGGCAGGGTGGCGATCGCGATGGAAATGGTGACGAGAGCACCCTGCAGCAGTTCATCGCCCCAGCCTGTATCGCCGAAGGAGAGCAGGGAGAGATACTTTTCCATGCGGGGAGGGGCCTCGCCGGCGGGCCGTCACAGGGGGAAGGCGGGGCCGGTTCCAGCCCCGCCTCGCGGGTTCAGGCGAAAGGCCGATCCTTACTGGATGGCCTTCTTGCCCAGCCATTTCATCGCGTGCTTGTCGAGGGTGCCATCGGCTTTGGATTCCGCGATCGCCTTGTTCAGCATCGCCTTGAGCGCCGCATCTTCCTTGCGGATCGCCATGCCGACGCCCGGGCCGTGGATCGCCGGATCGCGCTTCACCTCGGCGATCACCTTGCAGCAATCCTTGCCCTTGTCCTTGATGAAGCTTTCGAGCGCCTCGAGGTCGGCCACGATGTAATCGAGGCGACCATTCAGCAGGTCGAGGTTGGCCTCCTCCTGGGTGGGGTAGGGGCGGATCGTCGAGTTCTTGTAATAGGCCTCGAGGAAGTTCATGTGGATGGTCGAGCCCTGCGCGCCGATGGCCTTGCCCCTCAGCGCTGCGGGCGAAATGTCCGTCGAGGTGATCGACTTCGCGCCCACCATGGCGATCGGCGTGGAGGTGTAGACATCCGTGAAATCCACGCGCTTCTGGCGCTCCGGCGTGGCGTTCATGCCGGCGACGATCACGTCATATTTCTTCGAGAGCAGTGCGGGGATGATGCCATCCCAATCCTGCACCACCCAGGTGCACTTCACCTTCATCTTCGCGCAGAGATCGTTCATGTAATCGATCTCGAAGCCCTCAAGCTCCTTCTTGGCGTTCAGGTTGTTGTAGGGCGGGTAGGCCCCCTCGGTGCCGATCTTGATCTCGGTGATGGCCTGGGCCTGCGCGCCCGTGGCAAATCCCGCCATGGCAAGAGCGGCCGTCGCGAGAAGAACGCGTTTGGTGGTCATGGATCAACTCTCCCTGTTTTCGTTTGGGCATCGGCAGCTTTCGGCCACCGCTCCTGAACGCGAGACTGCCAAGGAATAATCGGCTTGGCAATCGAAGCGGATTGCCAATCTGCATGACGATTTGCCCAAGATGCAGCGCATGCTGCGGTGGCGACTGGAGCGGGCTCGCCGCCGATGATGCCTTCGCTGCAGGCCCGCGAGGCATCATCCGCGCTTCCCAAGGGTCGGCCATGTGCTGTCAGGCGCTGGAGGAATGACGCAGATTGCCAAAATTCGCGCCCAAACCGGGGCAGATCACCCTTCGCGACCCCTGAGCCCGATGCTCTGGCGCATGAGTTCCGAATGCGGAAGCATTGACCTCGTGCGCTTTCCGCCCATAACCGGAACAACGAGTCGATCCGAGCTGAAAAACAGAAGAAAAGCTGAAATGTCCGATAAAGCCGCCATTCTCAAAGCACTCGAACAGGTCTCGATGCCCGGTGGCGGCACTCTCGCGGCCAGTGGCGCGCTGTCAGACATCATCGTGCATCAGGGGAAGGCCTATTTCTCCCTTTCCGTGGCCGCGGATCAGGTTGCCAATTCCGAACCTCTGCGGAAGGCGGCGGAGGAGGCCGCAAAGGCCGTGCCGGGCATTGCCTCCGCGCTGGTGACGCTGACGGCCGAGAAGGCACCTTCGCGCGCCGCGCCTGCCTCAGCGCAGGAAAAGCCCGCCGTTCCTGCCGCATCCGGCCCCATGAATCCCGCCCGCATCGCCGTTCAGGGCGTGAAGCACATCATCGCCGTCGCGAGCGGCAAGGGCGGGGTGGGCAAATCCACGACATCCTGCAATCTCGCGCTCGCCTTCGCCGCGCGCGGGCTGAAGGTCGGCGTGCTGGATGCCGACATCTACGGCCCCTCGATGCCGAAGCTTTTCGCGATTCATGGCAAGCCGACGCTCGCGGGAGGGCGCACGCTGAACCCGATGCAGAATTATGGCGTGAAGGTCATGTCGATCGGCTTTCTCGTGGATGAGGAAGCCGCGATGATCTGGCGCGGGCCCATGGTCATCTCCGCCATCCAGCAGATGCTGCGCGAGGTCGCCTGGGGCGAACTTGACATCCTCGTGGTCGACATGCCGCCAGGAACCGGCGATGCGCAGTTGACCATGGCGCAGAATGTGCCGCTCGCCGGTGCGGTGATCGTCTCGACCCCGCAGGATCTCGCGCTGATCGATGCGCGGCGCGGCGTGGCGATGTTCCGCAAGGTCGAGGTGCCGATCCTCGGCGTCATCGAGAACATGAGCTATTTCATCGCGCCCGATACGGGCAAGCGCTACGATATCTTCGGCCATGGCGGCGCGCAGGCAGAAGCGGTTCGACAGGGCGTGCCGTTCCTCGGCGAAATCCCGCTCGCGATGAATATTCGCGAGCGCTCGGATTCCGGCCTGCCGGTGGTCGTCACCGAGCCCGATGGTCCGCACGCCCAGGCCTATCTCGCGATCGCCGACCGCGTGTGGAGTTTGCTGGAGGGAGAAACTAGCAGGAAAGCTGCTCCGCGCATTGTCTTCGATTGAAATGCCGTACACTTGCATCCGCCTCATGGATCGCATGCAAAAAACGCATCACACTCCATCTGTTCCTTGCGCAAAAACGGTTGCTTAAAGCGCAGGCTTGCCTACAA
>NZ_JBJTDY010000087.1:0-14066 GCF_046092605.1 Rhabdaerophilum sp.
GAAATATAATTATTTAATTGAGTGCAAAGCAGCAAAGCTAACAATAAAACAACAGTATAGTAGTTTTTTTGACGAAAGGAGCGCGCAATTTGACGAGCTCGCGAAGGGCGTCTTACAACTATGGCGCCAAGTGAGTTTTTACTCAGAAACTGATAACATGTATCCAGTTCTACTCACTTATGATCGATGGCTATTTTTAAATGAGTTGGATAGAGAGCATTTGTACAAAAGAGCACGGGAGTTGGCAGGAGATAGCTTGGAGCATTTATCATACCAAGGAAATGTTGTTTTATGCACAATTGAGAGCCTTGAGATCTGCCTGTCGGTTTGCGATGCAGATCAATTGAGCCAGTTGTTTACGCTTGCCCTGGAAGATGAGTGTAATGGCTATATAGTTTCAGTTTTGCTCAACAGAGTTGTACCTGAATACTCAAAGTCAGATCGAAAACTCTCACTTTCGTTGAGTGATTTCGGTGCTGAATGGGATTTTGGGAAGCGGAGTTGATAGAAATGCCCACACGCCGCCACCTTCTCGCCGCCCTGCCCGCTCTGGCTGCCGCTCCGGCGCTGGCGCAGAACCCGCATGCGCATCATTCCGGGCAGTTCGAGCGGTTGAACCAGCCGGGGCGGATCGACACGCCCGCGCTCCATTTCCAGCACGCCGTCTCCGACAGCCCCGCGCCGAAAGCCGCGCAGCAGGGATCGTGGCGGGCGCGCGCGCCTTTGCCCATTCCGCGCACGGAAATGGCCTGGGCGGTTGCCTTCAAGAACCGGATGCATCTCTGCGGCGGCTATGCCGAGCAGCGCGTCGACCGGCCCTATCACCACGCCTATGACCCCGCCGCGGACCGCTGGGAGGAGCTTCCCTCGCTGCCGCGCGGCGCGAACCATGTGGGCCTCGCGACCCACGGCGCGGGCGCGGATGAGCGCATCTTTGCGTTCGGCGGCTTCATCGAGCAGAACCGCACCCCGCATGACGAGGCTTTCGCCTTCGACGGCCGCCAATGGACGAAGCTTCGCCGCCTGCCCGAGGCCTGCGGCGCCATGGCCTGTGTGGCGCTTGGGCCGAATATCCACATCGTCGGCGGCGCGATCGGCTCGGATAACCGCCGCTCGATCGACTGGCACCTTGTCTATGATGTGAAGGCCGATCGCTATTCCCGTCGCCAGCCCATGCCGCTCGGGCGCGACCATTGCGGAATCGTCGCCGTGAACGGCAAGATCCACATCATCGCGGGCCGGGTGGACTCTTTCCACACCAATTCGAACCTGCACCACGCCTATAACCCGCAAACCGATGCGTGGGAGTTCCTGGCACCCATCCCCACCGCGCGCTCCGGCCATGGCTCGGTGTGGTTTGCGGGCCGCATCTTCTGCATGGGCGGGGAAGGAACAAACCGCGTCTACGGGCAGGTGGAGAGCTTCGACCCCGCGAAAAACCTCTGGGAGAGCCACGCGCCGATGCTCACGCCACGCCACGGCATGGGCGCGGTGGTGCTCGGCGAGGAGATCTATGTCGCCGGCGGCGGGCCGCAGATGGGCGGCGGCGTGAAAAGCGCGATCAACGAGGCGTTCCGCCTCGCCTGAGGCTGGCGGCCTCGCCCGTCGCCCCTTCACAACATTGTCGCATAGCCCATACACTAAGGACCGCGAGCCAAGGGGCTCGATTCGCGTGGAAGTGCGAACGCGTTGAACCGGGACATTTCGGCGAGCCTGAAAATGGCACGGAGGTTTGTCGCGTGCATGCCCAGCTTCCTGTGAGTTCGATCCGCAGCGTCTCGGCCCTGCCGCCGCTGGAGACCTGCCCCGCGCTTGTTCTGAATGCCGATTACCGGCCCCTCTCCTACTACCCGCTCTCGCTGTGGTGCTGGCAGGATGCCGTGCGCGCGGTGTTCCTCGACCGGGTGAACATCGTCTCGGAATATGAGCGGGAGGTGCAGAGCCCCTCCTTCTCCATGCGCCTGCCTTCGGTGGTGTCGCTCAAGAGCTACGTGAAGCCCTCGCGCACGCCCGCCTTCACGCGGTTCAACGTGTTCCTGCGTGATCGGTTCACCTGCCAGTATTGCGGGGCGAAGGAGGACCTCACCTTCGATCATGTCATCCCGCGCTCGAAGGGCGGCATGACCACGTGGGAGAATGTCGTCACCGCCTGCTCGCCCTGCAACCTGAGGAAGGGCGACAAGCTGCCCCATCAGGTGGAGATGCTGCCCTTCCAGCAGCCCTTCGCGCCGGATGTGCAGGATCTGCACGCGAACGGCCGGCTCTTCCCGCCGAACTACCTGCACGAGAGCTGGATCGATTATCTCTACTGGGACACCGAGCTCGAGCCGTAATTCACATCCGATTTGCGGCGGCCCTGAGGCCGAGCAGCATCAGCGCGAGCGAAATCACCGCGTTCCAGCCCGCGAAGGAGAGGCCCAGAAAGCGCCACGGCGCGCTGGTGCAGGAGACGGCGCGGGCGGTTTCGAGCTGCTTGGCGAAATCCATCACATTCGCCGGGCCGGAGAAGATGCGCCCGCCGCAATCTGCCGGGCCGGCCCAGAAGCCCCATTCCACGCCCGAATGATAGACGCCCAGAGCCAGCGAGGCAGCGAAGATCAGCGCCACCAGCGCGCCCAGCGGCCGGCGGAAGCCGGCACCATCCTCCCGCGCATGCGAGACAAGCCCCAGCACAATGAGCGGAATGCCCAGATAATAGGGCCAGCGCTGCCAGAGGCAGAGCTTGCAGGGGATGTAGCCCAGCACAAGCTCGAAGAACCACGCGGCGCAAATCGCCAGGAAGGCGAGCGACAGCGCCACCGACAGCGCACCTTCGCGACGATCATAGCCGATGCGCAACATGCTCCACCTCAGAACAGGAATTTTGCGGCCGCGAAGCCGCCGATGATCGCCAGAAGTGTCACGAAGCCCACAGCGGTAAGGTTCTTCTCGATGAAGACCTTCAGCGGCGCACCGAAGCGATTGAGCACCCCGGCCACGATGTAGAAGCGGCCGGCGCGCGTCACAAGGCACAGCAGCGTGAACCAGAGGAGATCATAACCCGCAAGGCCGCTCGCGATGGTCACGATCTTGAAGGGGATGGGGGTCAGCCCCTTGATGAGGATGATCCAGTGGCCATGCTCCTGATAAAGCTGGCGAAAGTTCTCCATTCTGTCGCCATGGCCATAAAGCCGGATGAGCCAGGTGCCAAGTGTGTCATAAAGCAGTGCACCGATCGCATAGCCGAGCAGCGCGCCCAGCACAGAGGCGATGGTGCAGATCAGCGCGTAGTTCCACGCCCGCTCGGGCTTCGCCATGACCATCGGCACGAGCATCACATCGGGCGGCACGGGGAAGAACGAGCTTTCGGTGAACGACACCGCCGCCAGCGCCTGCGGCGCGCGTTTCGAGGCCGCCAGCGAGAGGGTCCAGTCATAGAGGCGCTTGAACATGGCGCGGGCTTAGCGGCTCGGGCGAGCGAAGTCCATCCAACGGAGGCCAGAGCCACACGGAAGGCGGCCAGAATGCGACCTTGTCGCCCGGTCGAGGCGTTGTCGAACCGGTTGACCCCCGCGCTTCGCCCATGATACCCGCGACACAGCGTTGCCCCTGTGGCGGAACTGGTAGACGCGACCGACTCAAAATCGGTTTCCGCAAGGAGTGCTGGTTCGATTCCGGCCAGGGGCACCACCTATTTTATCCAATGATATCAATAACTTAGTAGATATAAATGACCCCGAAGTTTCCGGGACATAGCGGCAATGGCCCCGAAAACGCGCTCTCACAGGGCTGAAAAATCGGGCGCTTTAGCCCCAAAATTCCACGCCTTTTCTGGGCCTGGAAGTCGGAATATGTCACTTTTTTCAGGCAGAACCTGGTGAGAACGGGTTCGCACTTCAACAGAACGGTTCGCAGGAATTGGAGATATCTGCAGGAGCTAAACAACCACGCAGGATCTCGGCGGTGCTGTTCGTTTTTCGGCGATAAACGCATATCTATACGCGGTCACGGCAAGGCTTGGAAGAAGCGCGCAACGCAAAGTCCTTGTCCGCCATACGGTAAGATTGCGCGATGCCGACCACCGTGAGATGACGTGGTCACGGATCCCCGAAAAGCCTGCGGAGAGTTGCGAGACCATGAAAATTTCCCGTCGCGACGTTGTTGCCGGGCTGGGCGCATTGGCTATTTCGGCAAAGGCCGGCAGCGCGCAAACCCAGCAGCGCATCATCATGAATGATGCCAGTCGCCTCAACCCCACGCCGCTTTTTCGGCATTGGCATGTCCGTTCCGGCGAGGCTGATTTCATCGCTGCGCTCAGGCGAGAGCTGAAGGATGCTGCGGCAGCGCGCCACGCCGTCGCGATCGGTGCCGCGCGCCATTCGATGGGCGGGCAATCGCTGATCCGCAATGGCGTGGCGATGACTTTCGATATTGACCAATGCGAGCTCGATCGCGCCGCCAAGACCTACCGCGTCCATGCCGGCACGCGCTGGCATCAGGTAATCGCGCATCTCGACCCGGCGGGTTTTTCGCCGGCGGTGATGCAGTCGAACAGCGATTTCGGGGTCGGGGCGACCTTTTCGGTCAACGCTCACGGCTGGCCGACGCCCTATGGCCCCTTCGGCTCCACGGCCCGGTCGATCCGACTCATGCTGGCGGATGGCTCGATCGTCACCTGCTCGCGCACCGAGAATGCCGAGCTTTTCGCCCTCGCCATGGGCGGTTACGGGCTGATCGGCGTGATCCTCGATCTCGAGGTCGAGATGGCGGAGAACATGCTTCTCAGGCCAAATCTGGAAGCCATGCCGGCGGGGGATTTCGCGAAACGCTTTATCACCGCCGCCAACGACCCGGCTGTGCCGATGATCTATGGTCGGCTGAATGTCGAGCGGGAAAAATTCTTCTCAGAAGCCTTGCTTGTATCATGGCGGAAGGAGCCGACGCCGGCTGCCGGTTTGCCGCCGCCGGCGCGCAGCGGCGCGCTGACGGGCATTTCGCGCCAGATCTACCGTGTGCAGGTAGGCCGCGAATGGGGCAAGAGCCTGCGCTGGTTTGTCGAGCGCTCGCTTGCCCCGATGCTGGCCGATGGTGTCGCGACCCGCAACCGGCTAATGAACGAGCCGGTGGTCAATCTCGAGAACCGCGACCGTCAGCGCACAGATATCCTGCACGAATATTTCGTGAGCCCCGACCGCTTCGGTGAATTCCTCGAAGGGTGCCGGCGCATCATTCCCAAGGCCTCGGCGGAATTTCTCAATGTGACGCTCAGGCATGTGAAACGCGACCAGACCAGCGTCCTTTCCTTCGCGACAACCGACAGGATCGCGGCGGTGATGTCGTTTTCGCAGAAGGTCAATCCCAATGGCGAGACCGACATGCTCCGGGTCACCGAGGAATTGATCGAACTCGTCGGTTCGATCGGCGGGAGCTTCTATCTGCCCTATCGGCTTCATGCCCGGCCAGACCAACTCGCCCGGATCTACCCGGAAGCGCAGCGTTTCGCCGAGCGCAAGCGGCATTATGATCCCGGCCTTCTGTTCCAGAACACGATGTGGAACACCTATTTCAACGCGTAAGAAGGAGCCCGCCGATGCTGCTGCGCTGGATCTGTGCCGGCTATTGCCTCGCGCTGCTTTTCGCCGGGCTGCTCAATTATATTCCCGGCCTGACGGATGCGCAGGGGCGCGCTTTCGGGATTTTCGCGCTCGATATCTATGACGACATGCTCCATTGGGCCTCCGCCGCCTGGGCCGGTATCGCGGCTCTTGTCTCAAAGCGCGCGAGCGAGATCTTCCTCAGGGTTTTCGGCACGCTTTATCTTGCCGATGGCGCATTAGGGCTTGCCACCGGCTCCGGCTATCTCGATCTCGGCATCCTGATCTACGGTGTGCAAGCCTTGCCTTTCACCTTCAAGATACTCGCCAATCTCCCGCATATCGCACTCGGAGGTTTCGCGGTTTTTGCCGGCATGTTCCTCATGCGCAGACCAGAGGCGGCATAAGTGGGGGCCATGCGGCGCCTTCTCAAATGGCTTAGCCTTGCGGCGGGTGTGATGCTGCTCGCTGCGGCCATGCCCATTGCCTATGTCGAGACGCAGTGTTTCGACAGCCTGCCCAAGGAGGCGTCCAACTATCATCCGATCCTGCCGCTGGAGGAGCGACGCGCGCTGGCCGATACCTTCCTGACCTATCCGGAATGGTCGATCGTTCATGCCTATGAGGATCTCACTGTGGTCGCCCACAGAAGCGGCGAACACGCTTTTGCCTATACCGGCGCCATCAGAGGTTATTGGACGAACCTCTGCTCGCTCGCGGCGAAAGCTTCCGCCAAGGGACCGGTTGCGATTGATGTCAAGGCGATGCTCTATATCATCGGTGTCAGTTTCTCGGTCGAATTGGGCATCAAGGGCCTTTACGAGACGACGTTCGGTCGTCTGGCATGGATGGCGGCGGGCGATAGTGTGACAGCGGAGGATCGTTTCGCGCACGATCTCGCGGAAGATTATGCCGCTTTCCTGCGCCAGACGCCCTGGTACGAATATCCTTTCGGCAAAAGGCTGGTGGAGTTCTGGCGGGACGTGCCGCTGACCTCGCGGGCCATGATCCGCGCGCTCGAGAGGCGCTTCGCGCTCAGCCTCGAATGGGGCGCGAAATCACTCTATGCCCGCCTGATGGCATTGGCTGCCAATCTTGCCCCGGCGAAGCTGACCCTGCGCTGTGTCATCTCCGCGCTCGATGACAGTGAGGTCGCACCCGGCGGCCCGATCCGCCTGATCGAGCGCCGCGCGGATGGCTCCGTCATCATCGAGACGCCGCGCTACCGCGCCTTCACCGCGATCCTGCTCGACCAGCTGGACAAGGGCCGGCACATCTTCGAGATCGCTGGCAATGACCACATCTTCGTGACCGTGATCGTGCCGGAAGGCTGGGCCAAGCCGCCCGTCGACGCGGAAGCCCTGCTTGCCGTTCCGGTCCAGGCACGCCCGGGCTGGGCGCGGCGCGGCCTCTATCTTCCGGTTGCGCGGCTCGGCGCACTGGTTCGCGATGTCCGCGCAGCGGGCGGCAGTTTCGAGCATGCCTATGATTATTGACGCGGGTCATGTGGGTTGGCATGTGCTTCTGCGTGCTGCCGGAACGGCGCTCGTGCTCTGGTTCGGCGCACTTCTCGCGCTGCCATTCGCTTCGGAAGCCTCGCGAAACGTGACGCTTTTCGCGATCAGCGAGGCCGACGCTCTTAGGGCCATCGCAAGCGCGGATGTCGATATTCTCGGTGGAAGCGGGCGCGTCTTCCGGCTGCGGGCGCGCGCGCCGGGCTTCGCATCAAGGCTTTATGCCTCCGGTCGCGTTGTCGTCCTCGCCGGCAATAGTGGGGGGTGCGAGATTGCGCGGCAGCGCTGACGCCTAATTCCTTCGACGGATGCCAGCGCTGCATGATGATGGGCCAGGGTGAATTGGAATGATTCACTGGGCGTGAGGCCGAGCACAGATGGTGTGTGGCCGCGCCTATGATCGGCCAGAAAAGCGGTGTGTCAGTTTTTGGTGAGAGTTTTCCGGAAAAATGATTTGGAACCACACCAGATTGGTTTGATATCGATGTGGGGCACCAACGATTTTATCTAATTATATCAATAACTTAATGATCATATATGTCTCCGACTTGTCCGGGACTTAGCGGTGATGGCCCCAAAAACGCGCTCTCACAGGGCTGGGAAATCGGGCGCTCAACCCTCCGAATTCTACAGCGTTTCTGGGCCTGGAAGTCGGAATATGTCACTTTTTTTAGGCAGAACCTCGTGAGAACGGGTTCGAACGTGAGCAGATCGGTACTTACGAGCTAAAACAGCTTGTGGGCAGGTGGGCTTCAGCATCAACTTGAGATTGCTGCGATTGAGCATACTCTGCCTGGCCGGCAGTTAGGTGGCGGCGTCACAAGGGTGGGTATCCTACTTCAAGCTTGATGCCAGGAAGGCCTTGAGGCGTTCGCTTCTGGGCGACCCAAGCACGTCTGCTGGCGGGCCCTCCTCCTCGATCACACCGCGATGCAGAAAGACGACACGATTGGCGACCTCGCGGGCGAAGCCCATTTCGTGGGTGACAACCAGCATGGTCCGGCCTTCCTCAGCCAGCGAGCGCATGACACGCAGGACTTCACCAACGAGCTCAGGATCAAGCGCCGAGGTCGGCTCATCGAAGAGCATAACCTCCGGCTCCATGGCGAGCGCCCGGGCAATCGCAACCCGCTGCTGCTCGCCGCCCGACATATGAGCGGGATAGGCGTTCTTGCGGTGCGTCACGCCAACGCGTGCGAGATAGCGCTCGGCGCGCGCCACCGCCGCGTCTTTCGGAAGGCCGAGCACCTGCATTGGTGCCTCGATGACGTTCTCCAGAGCCGTCATGTGAGACCAGAGATTGAACTGCTGGAACACCATGGAGAGCCGCGCACGCATGCGTTGCAATTGCACGGGATCAGCCGCGTTCAGCTCTCCCCGGCGATCCGGCACAAGCCTCAATTCCTCGCCGCTCACAACAATGCGTCCAGCATTGGGCTTTTCAAGAAGGTTCAGGCAGCGCAGAATCGTGCTCTTGCCCGAGCCGGAGGAGCCGATCAGCGCGATCACGTCGCCGGATTGGGCCGTGATCGTCACGCCCTTCAGCACCTCCACGGCGCCAAAGCTTTTGCGCAGGTCCTCGACACGCAGTTTCTCGCTGGTCTCGGATGCCTGTTTCAATGCGATTTCGGTCATCGAGACCTCCTCAGGGGCTCAACAGGGTGCCGGAGCGCAGCGGGTTCAGCCCGGCGACCTTGCCGAGGCGGCGGCCCGGCGCCACGAAGCGCAGGGCGGTGCGGGCGAAGAACATGCCGTTGCAGGGGCTCACGATATCGGTTGCCTCGCCGGTGACGGGGTCTGTGATTTCTGCAAGCACCTCGCCCCCAGCCACCTGCTGCCCGACCTCGCGGCGATAGGTGAGAATGCCGCCCATCGGAGCGATGATCGGCAGCGAGCCAGCGAGCGGTGTCGGCTCGCAGAGTGGCGCGGGTAACGGCTGCGCCGGGCCGGAAACTGCGCCGACATCCTGCAGAAAGCCGAGGATCGCAATGGCATCGCGCTGCGCGAGGTCATCTGAGACGTCGTTTTGCCCACGCAGTTCCACGGTCGTGGATTGGCAGGCGAAGGGTATGGGCATATCGGGTCGTGCGGCGGCGAGTTCCGCCCAGGGGCGGCTGATGGCCTCGTCGAAGGGATCGCCGCCGGAATTCTCCGCGATCAGGAAGGCCATGCAGCCGAGTCGCGCCGCGAGGGGGCTGAAGGTCGCGACCGAGGCCGAGTGGGTGTAGAGATGCATCGAGGCTTCGGCATCGCAATGCAGGTCGAGCACGAGATCGCAGGGGAGCGCGAGGCCCACCAGCGCTTTCTTCAGGTGTTCGGACGGCGTGGTCGCGCGATGTTCGTCGAGCAATCGCGCGAGGGTGTCACGCACCATCGCCACGTTGGCGGCTGCGTCGCGGCCGAGCCTTTCGCCTGCAGCTTCTCTCAGCGCGTCACCGAGCGCGGGAAAGTCCCTGTTGAAGTTCCCGCCATCGGTTAGGTCGAACCGGCCGATCGGGTTGCCCAGCACATTTTGTGCAAGCCCTATGGGATTGGCGACCGGCACGAGGATGATCTCGCCGCGGATGTCACCGGCCGCTTCCCGCACAGCGAGGGCACGACGCAGGGCCGCGACGCAGATCATGCCGGGAATTTCGTCGGCATGGAGCGAGGCCTGAATATAGATCGCCGGGCGCGCGCCGCGGTGGCCAAACCGATGCAGCGTGAGGCGGTAGGCCGCGCTGTTGCTGCCGGAGGGGATATCGATCTGCTCGGTGATCATGCGCGCACCGGGGCCGGATCGGCCGATTTGGGCTGGAGATGGCGAAGAAAACGCCGCTCGAGAAGCTTCACGAGGCCCACGAGCGTGAAGGTAATCGCGAAGTAGAACACGGCCACGAGGCCAAAGGCTTCGAGCGGGGCGAGGTTGTTATAGTAGACGTCGCGTGCCGTCCTCGTGAGTTCAACGATCGTGACGGCGCTGGCGATCGAGGTCGCGTGCATCACCATCACCAGTTCGTTGCCATATTGCGGCAGTGCACGGCGCACGGCGCTCGGCAGCAGGATGCGCCGGTAGATCGCGCCCGTGGACATGCCGAGGCTGCGCGCGGCTTCGATTTCGCCGTTGGGCGTCTGGCGCAGCGCACCGGCGAGGATTTCCGTCGTGTAGGCCGTGGAATTCAGCGCGAAGGCGAGCCAGGCGCAGAACCACGCATTGCGAAAGAGCGGCCAGGCCGCGCTTTCGCGGAGCCATTCGAACTGCGCGAGCCCGAAATAGATCATGTAGAGCTGCACCAGCAGCGGGGTGCCGCGCATCACATAGGTGTAGAGAAACACTGGCTTCGAGAGCCACGGATTGCGCGAGATACGCGCAATCGCGAGCGGCACCGAAAGCACGAAGGACGCGCTGATCGAGATCAGCATCAGCAGCAGGCTGACCTGCAGGCCACGCCAGTAGGCGGGCAGGGATTCCGCAACGAGAGCCCAGTCGATCATCAGAATTCCACCTTTCTGACGCCGAGCGAGAAGCGCCTTTCCAGCCAGCCGAGGCCAAGGATCGAGACCGTCGTCACCGCGAGGTAGATCCCGGCAATCGTCGCGTAGAAGGTGAAAGGCTGGCGCGTGGCGGCGGATGCGAGGTTCGCCCGGTGCACCATGTCGTCGAGCCCGATGATCGAAAGCAAAGCCGTCGCCTTGATCATCACCAGCCAGTTATTCGTGAAACCGGGGATGGCGTGGCGCACCATCTGCGGCAGGGTGATACGGGTGAGCACCTGCATCCGCGTCATGCCATAGGCCAGGCCCGCCTCCATCTGCCCGCGCGGGATGGCGAGAATCGCACCGCGGAAGGTTTCCGTGAGATAGGCTCCGAAGATGAAGCCGAGGGTCGTCGTGCCGGCAATGAAGGGGTTGATGTCAATGTAGCCAAGCCCGGCCCGGTCGGCGAGCCTGTTGATCATGATCTGCCCGCCATAAAAGATCAGCAGCAGCAGCACGAGTTCGGGCAGGCCGCGGATGAGCGTGGTGTAGGCATCGACCAGGATGTTCGCCGCGCGTGAGTTAGAGAGCTTGGCGCTGGCACCCACGAGTCCGAACAGGCAGGCAATCGCCAGCGAGACCGCCGAGACCAGCAGCGTCGATCGCAATCCATCGAGAATGGCCGGGAGATAACCCTGCAGCATGGACGTGCCTCCGGGCGCAGCGCGCCATACCCCCGTCAGCGACGGGGAGAGGGCGGCCTCGCTCTGGGTGGAAGGAAAAGGCCGGAGCGGGGAGACGCTCCGGCCGGCAGCTCACGAGCCGGAAATGTCGAAATCGAAATACTTGTCGGCGAGCTTCTTGTAGGTGCCGTTGGCCTTGATGGCTTTCAGCGCCGCATTGATGCGGTTGACCAGCGCCGTGTCATCCTTGCGCACGGCGATGCCCACGCCCGAGCCCGCGCCGATGCGGATCGCGGGGCCCAGCTGCGCATAGCCCTTGCCTTCCGGCTTCTTCAGGAACGCCTCGCCCGAGACCACGGACGAGCCAAAGGCGACATCCGCGCGGCCCACCGCCAGTTCCATGTAGACCTCGGTTTCCTTGCCCGCGAGAACGACCTCGCTCTCCTTGTAGTTCTCGGCGAGATAGGTCGCGCGCGGCGAATTGCGCAGCACGACGATCTTCTTGCCCTTCAGGGCAGCCGGAGAATGATCCGCGAAGGCACCCTGCTTCGCAATAAAGCGCTGGGGCACGTCATAATAGGGATCGGAGAAATCGACCGATTTCTTGCGCGCTTCCGTGATCGTCATGGAGGCAACGATGAGATCGAACTTCCTCGCATTCAGCGCGGGGATGATGCCGTCGAATTCCTGCTGCACGAAGGTGCATTCCACCTTCATCTCAGCGCAGATGGCATTGGCGATGTCGATATCGAAGCCCTGGAGCTTTCCATCCGGCGCGATCATCGAAAATGGTGGATAATTGCCCTCAACACCGACGCGCAGCTTCTCGGTCTGGGCCATGGTCGTGGTCGCGAAGGTGGCGGTGAGCGCGGTGCCCATCAGGGCCGCAAGGAAGGTACGCTTGAGCATGGTGAAGTCTCCCTGTTCTCCGGAAAGGTCCCCATTCCGATATGACTTCACGGTGTCAGGAAATTTTCATATAGTCAAGTTATGAAAACTTATCTTCACATATCCGGTGCCGTTGTCGGCGCGGGTGGCACGGCCTTCGCCAGTTCTCCCCTAGGCCAGCGGCTGCGTGAGCAGCAGGCGTCCGGCTCGACCTCCAATCGGGTGATCGCCGAATATCTGCTGCGAAATCCGGTGCATGGCACCTCGCTCTCCATCGAGGACATGGCGGCGGCCTGTGGCGTTTCCGCGGCCACGCTCTCGCGCTTTGCCAAGGCGCTGGATTTTCATGGGTATCCCGAACTGCGTGCCGCGCTGGCCGAGGCGTTGCAGGAAGTGCTGCGACCGGTGGAGAAGCTGCGCGGCGCATTGGCCCGGCAGGCCAGTGACGACCCCTTGCGCGCAAGCCTCCAGGATTCGCTCGCCAATCTCCGCGCGACGGCTGAGGGGCTGGATCCGGCGGTGCTCAGCCGCGCAGCGCAGAAGGTGTCAGAAGCTTCTTGCGTCTATGTTCTCGGCTTCGGGCTCTCCGCGCATCTCGCGGCTTTGCTCACGCTTGGCCTCCAGCCCTTCTGCCGACAACTCGTGAATGTGGTGGAGTATGGCGGCACGGAAGTGGCCGCCGGGCGCCTGATGAACCTTGAGGCGTCTGACCTGCTGATCGCGATTTCCTTCCCGCGCTACGCCGCGGATGCGGTGCATCTCACGCGTTTCGCGCTTGATCGCGGGGCGAGCATCATCGCGCTGACGGATTCGATTGCCTCGCCCCTGGCGCCGCTCGCGGGCGAGGTGCTTATCGCGCAATCCTCGCATCCCGTGCTCTCGTCCAGCAATGTTTCGGCCCTGCTGGTGATCGAGGCGCTGGTGACGGCCCTGATGGTGTCGAACAATGCGAATGTGGAGAAGGCCGCGCGCCTCACCGAGGCGATTTCGGCCTATCTCATCGCGCAGCCGGCGAAGGGGCGCTAGGCGGCCTCGGCACGCAGCAGCATGCCAAAGAGGTCGCGCGGATCATCGGGATCAGCCAACAGGTCGAGTTCGGCGAAGAGGTTTGTGCGGCCAACCTCATCCGCGAGCCAGCAGAGCGCCGAGAAATCCTCGATCGCGAAGCCCACGGAATCGAAGAGGGTGATCTGCCGGGCGTCGCGCCGTCCCTCGGCCTGACCGGCAATCACCTGCCACAGCTCCTTGACCGGGTGATCCGGCGCGAGTTGCTGGATTTCGCCTTCGATCCGCGTTTGTGGCGGATATTCCACGAAGATGTCCGCGCGATGCAGGATATCCGCATGCAGTTCGGTCTTGCCGGGGCAATCACCGCCTACCGCGTTGATGTGCACGCCCGCGCCAACCATATTGTCCGTGAGGATCGTCGCATTCGCCTTGTCGGCGGTGACCGTGGTGATGATCTCGGCACCAAGCACCGCGGCTTCGGTTGAGCCGCAAATCTCGATCTCGAAGCCGTAGCGCGCGAGATTGCGGGCGCAGCGCCTGCTCGCTTGCGGGTCGATATCGTAGAGGCGCAGGCGGTCCACGCCCAGCAACGCCTTGAAGGCGAGCGCCTGAAATTCGGACTGCGCGCCATTGCCGATCAGCGCCATGGTTCGCGCGCCGGGCGGGGCGAGATGCCGCGCGGCAACCGCCGAGGTCGCCGCCGTGCGCAAGGCGGTGAGGATCGTCATCTCGGTCAGCAGCAGTGGATAGCCTGTTTCGACATCCGCCAGCACGCCGAAGGCGGTCACGGTCTGGCGGCCATCGCGTGTGTTCCTGGGGTGGCCGTTGACAGATTTGAACGCGTATTGCCCGCCATCGCTCGTGGGCATCAGCTCGATCACGCCCTCTGCGCTATGCGAGGCCACGCGCGGGGTCTTGTCGAAACGTTCCCAGCGCCGGAAATC
>NZ_JBJTDY010000088.1:0-33686 GCF_046092605.1 Rhabdaerophilum sp.
CGGGCATCCTTGTCGAAACCCGCAGCCATGCCCACGGGATTGGGGAACTTGAGCCCGAAGGCTTCCACGGCAAGGCGGGGATCATCCGGCCCGCAGGCCGGGAGCGGCAGCATTTCCAGCGCCCGCACGGAGAGATCATGCGCCTGCTCGGCATCGATCGCGCCGATCAGCGGGCGCAGCAGCGGAAAGGCTCGGGCGAACATGGATCAGGCCTCCTCGAAGGCGGGAAGAACGGGAAAGCCTTCCGCATCCTGCCCGATGGGCTTCATCCAGCGCACGGCAGGAAGCGCGAGTTCGGCATGAAGATGCGGAAAGAGGTCTCCGCCACGGGATGGCTCATCGCGCAGGGCATCACCCAGTTCGGCCCCCTCGACCGCCAGCAGCACAAGATCGCTTTGCCCGGCGAAATGCTTGCGGGCGGTTTCGAGGAGCTGATGGGCATAGGAGAAATGGATGAAGCCATCTTGCCGGTCGATTGCGGAGCCGGCGAATCGCTTGTCCCGCCGAAAGGTCTCCCATTCGGAGCGAGACAGGATCTTGTAGAGAAGCGCCATGCGGCAGACTCCGGCTTGGGCGGGCGCGGCGAGATTTAGGCGGTTGCAGGGGTGCTGGAAAGCGCAATTTTCCGGCCGGAAGCTCAGCTTTTCACGGCATACCCCTCGCGACGGCCGCAGGTTTCGTGCAGGATGTTGCGGCATGTTGACCCATTCGCAGATCTGGACGGCCATCGACACGCTCGCGCAGCGACATGGCCTCACGCCCTCGGCACTGGCCAAGCGGGCGGGCCTTGATGCGACCACCTTCAATCGCTCGAAGCGGCAGGGCGCGGATGGTCATCCGCGTTGGCCATCGACCGAATCCATCGCGAAGATCCTCGCGGCCACGGGCGTCGGCGTGGACGAGTTCCTGGCGATCATCACCAGCGAACCGGGGCCATCGCACCTGCCCTTCCAGTTCGCGGATCACCTCACGGCCGATGCCTTCGACGACGAGGGGCGGCCGCAGGGTGCCGGCTGGGACCGGATCGAGCCGCTCCAGGGCCTGCGGGGGTATTCTTTCGCGATCGGCCTGGCCTGCGACCGCTTCGCACCGGCCTACAAGCAGGGCGACATGATCATCGCCTCGCCCAGCGCGCCGAGGCGCCGAGGCGATCGCGTGCTGCTCCTTGCGACGGATGGCAGCCTGATGATTGGCGAACTCGGGCTCGAAACGGCCATGCAGGTGCGCCTGCGCGGTCTTTCGGGAGAGGAACTGCCTGCGCACAAGACGAAGGATATCCGCCTGCTCGCCCGCATCCTCTGGCTCAGCCAGTAACCCGGCGCGCGCTTCGGAAGGCCTCGTGCGCCGCAACGAGTTCGCCGGCAATCGCCTTGCGGATAAGCGCAACCGTGTTCTCGATGCCGTAGATCACCGCGAAGGAGCCGAAACGCGGTCCCCGTTCCTCGCCGAGAAGCACGTTGTAGATCGCCGCGAACCACGCATTCGACACGCCGGGGCGCTCGGGCGTGGCGCCCTTGGCCGCGAAATCCTGATAGCGCGGCACGGCGCGCGCGACATCATAGGCCGCTTCCTGGATAGCCTCCGCCGTTGCATCCGCAGGCATCCCCGCAAGCTTGTCCGCCAACGCGGCGAAGGCCGCTTTCTCCACTGCATCGGGCAGGCGATAGGCCTTTTTCGGCTTCACGAAATCCTCGAAATAGCGGATCGCGTAGCCGACCAGCGCATCAAGACGCGGATGGCTCTCGGGCGAGGCCGAGGGGGCATAGCGCTTGAGGAACCCCCAGAGAACGCCCTTCTCCTCGGCATTGGCGACCGCCACGAGATTCATAAGCAGCGAGAAAGAAACCTTCTCGGACGGCGTGTTCTCGCCCTCCTTGCCCAGACGCTCCGGCGGCGGCGGATTGCCGCCATGAATGTGCCAGACCGGATTGCCGAGCTGGTTCTTCTGGTCTTGCCGGGGAAAAGCATCGAGGAACTGGAGATATTCATCCACCGCGCGGGGGATGACATCGAAATAGAGCCTTTTCGCCTCGCGTGGCTTGTGAAACATGGTGAGCGCGAGGCTCTCGGGCGAGGCATAGGTGAGCCATTCGTCGATCGTCAGGCCATTGCCCTTCGATTTCGAGATCTTCTGGCCCTGATCGTCGAGGAAGAGCTCGTAGACATAATGCTCCGGCGGGATGCCGCCGAGGATCGCGCAGATGCGATCATAGATGCCGGCATTGGTCTGGTGATCCTTGCCGAACATCTCGAAATCGACATCGAGCGCCGCCCAGCGCATGCCGAAATCCGGCTTCCATTGCAGCTTCACATGCCCGCCGGTAACGGGCAAAGTCGTCTCCGCGCCGTCCTCGTCGAGGAAGGTGACCGTGCCCGCCTTCGCATCGACATGCTTCATCGGCACATAGAGCACGCGGCCGGATTTCGGCGAGATCGGCAGGAAGGGCGAATAGGTCGCCTGCCGCTCCGGACCAAGCGTGGGCAGCATGACGTCCATGATCGCCTGGTAGCGCTCGGCCGCACGCAGGAGCACCGTGTCGAAGGTGCCGTTGCGATAGCACTCGGTCGCGCTCATGAACTCGTATTCGAAGCCGAAAGTATCGAGAAAGCGGCGGAGCATCGCGTTGTTGTGATGCCCGAAGCTCTCGTAATCGCCGCCGAAGGGGTTCGGAACGGAGGTCAGCGGCTTCTGCAGATGCGGCTCGAGAAAGGCGCGATCCGGCACATTGTCCGGAATTTTCCTCATGCCATCCATGTCATCCGAGAAGCAGATGAGCCGGGTCGGAATTTCCCCGCCGGTCAGCGCCTCGAAGGCGCGGCGCACCATCGTGGTGCGCGCCACCTCGCCGAAGGTGCCGATATGCGGCAGGCCCGAGGGGCCATAACCCGTTTCGAACAGCACCTGCCTCTTGCCCGATTTCCGGATGCGCGCGACCAGCTTGCGGGCCTCTTCGAAAGGCCAGGCGGCGGAAGTCTGGGCAGCGTCGCGAAAACGGGAAAGATCGGTCATGGAGGCGGTTTTGTTTCCGAAGAAGGTTTTTCCCGGAGAAGGGAGCCGGTTCGTTACGGCCGGCGCACCGAACCGTCAACCGCGCAACACGCGTCGGATCAATAGAACGGCACCGGGAAGTGCTTGAGATAGAGCCGCGCGAAGCGGCCATCGCGGCTCATCCGGGTCAGCGCATCGTCGATCGCCTGCCGGAGCGGAATGTTGCCCTTGCGCATCACGATGCCTGCACCCTCGCCGAAAAAGCGGCTATCGGCATAGGCCCCGCCGATGAACGTGCAGCAATCGAGCGATTCCGAACCATTGAGCCAGAACGCGATGGCAATCGCATCCCCGAAGGCAAGGTCCACCCGCCTGCGGCGCATGGCCTCCAAGGCCCCCTCCGCGCTTGCGAAGCGCTCGATCCTTACGGCCGGGAACAGCGCGTTGAGGTAGGCCTCGTGCCGCGAGCCGCCGACCACCGCGATGGATCTGCCCTGCAGGGCCTGCGCATCGGTGGATCGGATCGCACCATCCTTGTGGCCGGCAAAGCGCGCTGGCACACGATAGACCGGCTGGGACACCTCGAAACGACGGCGCAGGTCCCCGTCAATGCGATGCGAGGCAATGACGGCATCGCCCTCGTTGATGTCGAGCGCCGGCAGGAGGAGTTCCCAACGGCGAGGCTGGATGGTGCATTGCGCCTCGATCTCCGCGCAGATTGCGCGCGCGAGATCGATGTTGAAACCCTGCAACTGGCCGTCGGCCGCGGCAAAGTTGAAGGGTGGATAATCGTCTTCCGTGAGAAAACGGATACTGGCGATGCGCGGCCCGGCACGACGTTCGATGCGCCGCTCGGGATCGACGAAAACCGGGATGCGGATCGGGTTGCCCTGCTGGGCGAAAGCCCGCGGCGCCGTGCCGGGCAGAAGGCAGGCGAGCAGGCCCAGCAGCGCCAGCGCGCATCGGCCAGGCCTTCGGAAATGCGTCGGGAACCGGGAGACGAGGCGATGCATTTGGTTTCCTGCTCGGCTCTTGTTCATGTCGGTCATGCCATTTGCGGATGGCACAAGGCAATCGCAACGGTTGCCTTCCGGAGACATTTGGGACAAAGCGACGAAGGACCTTTCGCAACTGCGAAGGTCAGGCCGTGTTCTGTGACCAAGGGAGTGGCACGGGGATGACGAAGTGGGTTTACACGTTTGGTGATGGCCAGGCGGAAGGCAACGCCTCCTTGCGCAACCTTCTGGGCGGCAAGGGTGCGAATTTGGCCGAAATGTGCAGCCTCGGGCTGCCGGTTCCACCGGGTTTCACCATTCCCACAGAGGTCTGCACCTGGTTCTATGCCCATGACCGGAAATACCCGCTCGATCTCGCCCAACAGGTCGATGCCGCTCTGAAGCATGTCGGCAAGCTCGCGGGCCGCAGCTTCGGCGACCGGGAGAACCCCCTGCTGGTCTCGGTCCGCTCCGGGGCCCGCGCCTCGATGCCCGGCATGATGGACACCGTGCTGAACCTCGGGCTGAACGACGAGACCGTGGAAGCGGTCGCGAGGCTCTCGAACAACCCGCGCTTCGCCTATGACAGCTACCGCCGCTTCATCACCATGTATTCCAACGTGGTCCTGGAGCTGGAGCACCATGATTTCGAGGACATTCTCGAGGAGTACAAGGATCACAAAGGCTACACGCTCGACACCGAGATGACCGCCGAGGACTGGAAGGCGATCATCGTCTCCTTCAAGCATTGCGTTGCGGAAAACCTCGGCAAGCCCTTCCCGCAGGACCCCCACGAGCAGCTCTGGGGCGCGATCGGCGCGGTGTTCGGCTCCTGGATGAATGCCCGCGCGATCAAGTATCGCGAACTGCATTCCATTCCGGAAAGCTGGGGCACCGCCGTGAACGTGCAGGCCATGGTGTTCGGCAATATGGGCGACACCTCGGCCACGGGCGTGGCCTTCACCCGCAACCCCTCGACAGGCACGAAGGAACTCTATGGCGAGTTCCTCATCAACGCGCAGGGCGAGGATGTGGTGGCGGGCATCCGCACGCCGCAGGACATCACCGAAGCCGCCCGCATCGCGGCGGGCTCGACCAAACCCTCGCTCGAAGCCGCCATGCCAGAGGCTTACCGGGAACTCGTGCGCATCTATGGCCTGCTCGAGAACCATTATCGCGACATGCAGGATCTGGAATTCACGGTTCAGCAGGGCAAGCTCTGGATGCTCCAGACCCGCAACGGCAAGCGCACCGCCAGGGCCGCGCTCCGCATCGCGGTCGATCTCGCCAATGAGGGGCTGATTTCGCAGGAGGAGGCCGTGAAGCGCGTCGATCCGGCCTCTCTCGACCAACTCCTGCACCCGACCATCGACCCGAAGGCGACCCGCCTGCAATTCTCGACCGGCCTGCCCGCCTCGCCGGGTGCGGCCACGGGCGAGATCGTGTTTACCTCCGAGGAAGCGGAGGAAGCCAGGAAGGCCAAGCGCAAGTGCATTCTCGTGCGCGTGGAAACCTCGCCGGAGGATATCCACGGCATGCACGCCGCGGAAGGCATTCTCACCACGCGCGGCGGCATGACCTCCCACGCGGCGGTCGTGGCGCGCGGCATGGGCAAGCCCTGCGTCTCCGGCGCGGGCTCGATCCGCATCGACATGGCGACCGGCACGATGACCTGCGCCGGCAAGGTGCTGAAGCGCGGTGATTTCATCACGATCGATGGCGGCAACGGACAGGTGCTCGTCGGCGAGGTCGCGATGCTCCAGCCGGAGCTTTCCGGCGAGTTCGCGGCCCTCATGGAATGGGCCGACAAGGCCCGCCGCCTCAAGATCCGCACCAACGCGGAAACGCCGCTTGATGCCCGCACGGCCGTGAAGTTCGGCGCGGAAGGCATCGGCCTCTGCCGCACGGAGCACATGTTCTTCGAAGGCGAACGCATCATCGCCATGCGCGAGATGATCCTCGCGGATGACGAGAAGGGCCGCCGCGTCGCATTGGCAAAGCTTCTGCCGATGCAGCGCTCGGATTTCGTCAAGCTCTTCGAGATCATGAAGGGCCTGCCCGTCACGATCCGCCTGCTCGATCCGCCTTTGCACGAATTCCTGCCGCACGAGCCGCGCGAGATCCAGGAAGTGGCGGAAGCCATGGGCGCTTCGGCCGAGAAGCTGCGCATCCGCGCGCTGGAACTTCGGGAATCGAACCCCATGCTCGGCTTCCGTGGCTGCCGTCTCGCGGTCGCCTATCCGGAAATCGCCGAGATGCAGGCCCGCGCGATCTTCGAGGCGGCCATCGAGGTGGAAAGGCGCACCGGCGCGATGGTGACGCCGGAGGTAATGGTTCCGCTGGTGATGACCAAGCCGGAACTCGACCTTGTCAAGGCGCGCATTGATGCGATGGCGCTGGCGGTGGCGAAGGAAACCGGCGTCACCGTGCCCTATCAGGTGGGCACGATGATCGAATTGCCCCGCGCGGCCCTGCGCGCCGGCGAGATCGCAGGCGCGGCGGAGTTCTTCTCCTTCGGCACCAACGATCTCACGCAGACGACGCTTGGCATCTCCCGCGATGATGCCGGCAACTTCCTCGGCTCCTACAAGGCGCGCGGCATCCTCGCCGAAGACCCCTTCGTGACGCTCGATCAGGAAGGCGTGGGCGAACTCGTGAAGATCGCGGTTGCGCGCGGCAAGGCGACGCGCGCCGGCCTCAAGCTCGGCCTCTGCGGGGAACATGGCGGCGATCCGGCTTCCATCGCCTTCTGCGAAAGCATCGGCCTCGATTATGTCTCCTGCTCGCCCTTCCGAGTGCCCATCGCTCGCCTCGCGGCGGCGCAGGCCGCCCTCGGCAAGGTGACGAAGGCTGAAGGCTGAAACTTCTTCAAGCGACGCATGCCCCTGCGAAGGCGGGGGTGTTCACCCGTTCGCGGGAAGAAGATGCGAACAAAGAGACCGCTCATCACCTGTCAGAGATGGCCGTGCCGTTCCGAAACGCTCGCTTGTTTGGTTAAAATGCAGGCAGTTAACCTTGCTTTCTAAGGTTTCCTGAACCGTAACCGATGTTTTCTGTCCTGATCCGGAAGGGGATCGGGGTCGCGTCATGGGTTTTGCCCGGAGCATCGTCGAGGAGCGGCAGCGCTACAAGCGGCGACGCCGGACGATGCGCCTCTGCGCCTCCGTGGTCGCGACCTGGGGCCTTGCCGGGGCGGTGCTCGTCTCGACGACCGCGACCGCGGGCCTGAACCTGCATGTGCCGGATATCGAGTTCCGCCGCACCACGATGATCGAGCCCTCGCGGCTCACCCTCACCCCGCCGCGCCTGTCGCCGCTGATGATGCACAGCGAGGAGTGGATGGCCCGATACCACGAGCCGGAAAGCGCGTTAATCGGCCTGTCCGCGCATATCCGGCGGGTGGATCTCGCGCGCGCAAACCGGGTGCCGACCCTGCCGGGCCAGCCGCTGCTCTTCCTCGAGAACCGCGTGCTTCTGCCGGGCCAGAGGCTTGATCCAGCCCTCAACCTGCATCGCGCGGGCCGGCTGCTGGCGGCGCATCTCTCGACATTCGGCGGGCGCACGCCGGCTTTGGGCCATGCTGGCCCCACGCCTTCCGGCCCCAGCCGCGCGGCTTTGACCCTTTCGCGCCCGGATGGCGCGACACCGGCCGTGAGCCGAGCGACGGCGCTCGCTTCCGTGACGCCGGCGCCGGTGGAGCCCGAGATCATCATGGTCTCGACCCTGCGCATCCCGTCGATCCAGCCGGTGACACAAGCGCTGCTGCACATCCCGACCGTCGGCCTGTCGCTTCCCGATCTCGATCTGTCCGACCCTGAAACGCGCCGGCGGGAGATGAAATGCCTGGCGGAGGCGGTCTATTTCGAAGCGCGCTCCGAGCCTGAAACCGGGCAGGCGGCGGTCGCTCAGGTGGTGATCAACCGCGCGAAAAGCGGGCTCTATCCCACCTCGATCTGCGGTGTCGTCTACCAGAACCGCCATCGCTACAAGGCCTGCCAGTTCACCTTCGCCTGCGAGGGCAAGGCGCTGGTCATTCGCGAACCGGATGCCTGGGCGGTGGCGACGCGCGTGGCCCAGGAGGTGCTGGAGGGCCAGATCTACCTGCCGGCCGTCGGCGCTTCCACGCATTATCACGCAGATTACGTTGCGCCCTGGTGGTCGCGCAGGCTGAAGCGGACGGATCGCATCGGCCGGCATATTTTTTACCGGCTCCGGCCGGGCCAGACCTGAGATCGGGAGAATTTTCCGATCTGATCGAATGAGATCGGATGCGGGATTTCTTTGTTTGATCGCATTTTCTTGACGCGAACCGGTGCCCGCCTCTGCCTTCGCAGGGGCATGCTTCGCCCTCCCCGCCCATTCGCTTCGGGCTCATCGTTTTTGCCTGTTGAATTCACGCCCCGAACAGCGCCTGATCCATCGCGCGGAAGACGAGACAAAGCGGCGTCCCGCCCCCTTCGGTGCTTTTGCCCCTCACTGGCATCAACCCTCACTGGCATCACCCTTGCTGATAAGGCCTCGGCCAGTGCGAAGGGCTCGCTGAAAAGAGACCGCGAACATCCTTATGAGCCGGCGGGAATGGGGCCCAGCCAGAATTGCAGCCCCGGCGTGCCCAGAGATGGAATATCGGGCAAGTCGATGCCGGTATTGCGCATGAAGGTCCATTGTGGAACGGGGGCGGGCGCAGGATGGTCAGCCCTGAAATGCCCGCCGCGGCTTTCCTCGCGGTTCAACGCGGCCGTCATCATCAGATGGGCGACCAGAGACATATCCCCGAGCTTGCCGCGCAGGCCCTCCCGCATCACGCGGCCCGAGATTTTCTTTCGCACATCTGCCTTCCAGCCCGGCGCCGCGCCGCTGCGGATCACGCCCAGATTTTCCTGCATGAACCGTCGCAGTTCAAGGATTTCCTTGGCATCCGCGTCGTTGTCGCCCGGCGCGGACCCCGCATCCCGCATAACCGCGTCGGTCGGGTTCTGTGCCTGCCCTGCAATCGCATGAGCAACCCGCGCCCCGAATACCACCGCCTCCAGAAGGGAGTTGGAGGCGAGGCGGTTCGCGCCATGCACGCCGGTATGGGCGACCTCACCCACCGCGTGGAGGCCCGGCACGCCGATGGCCGCGCCATCGGCATCCACCGCCACGCCGCCCATGTGATAATGCGCGGCGGGCGCGATGGGGATGACACGCGTCACAGGATCGATGCCCGCCGCGACACAAGCCGCATGCACCGTCGGGAACATTTCCGGAAACTTCGTGCCGATCGCCTCGCGACAATCGAGAAACGCGCCGTTTCCGGCCTGAATCGAGGCGAAAACGCCGCGCGCCACCACATCGCGCGGGGCCAGCTCGGCATCCCGGTGAAGCTTCAGCATGAAACGCTCGCCATGCTTGTCCACCAGCTTCGCGCCCTCGCCGCGCAGGGCTTCCGTCGCGAGCGGGGCGGGATCGCGACCGATATCGAGCGCAGTGGGATGGAACTGGACGAATTCCGGGTTCACGATGGTGGCACCCGCCCGGAAAGCCATCGCCAGACCCGAGCCCCAGGCCTCCTTCGGATTGGTCGTCACCGCGAAGAGCTGCCCCGCGCCACCCGTGGCGAGCACGACATGGCTGGCTTCGAACCGCAGGACTCGATTGCCTTCTTGCGCGATGGCGCCGGCGATGCGCCCATGCTCGACCAATAATCGAAGCGCCTCCGCGCCTTCGATCACGCGGATCGAGGGCGTATGGCGCAGGGCGGCGATCAGCGCCTCCATGATCTTCCGGCCGGCCATGTCGCCGCGGACGCGCACCACGCGATGGTGGGAATGCGCCGCCTCGCGGCTCTGCACCAGCTTGCCCTCGAGATCGCGATCGAAGGGCACGCCGAATTCGAGAAGATCAAGGATGCGATCGGAAGCTTCGGAGACCATCAGCCGCACCATCGCCTCGTCGCAAAGGCCCGCGCCGGCCACCAGCGTATCCTGCACATGGCTTTCGATGGAATCGCCCTCGCCGATAGCGGCCGCGATGCCGCCCTGCGCCCAGGCGGAGGAAGCGCCCTCGCCCAGCGCAACCGGGGTGAGCACCGTGCAGGGCAAGGGCGCGAGCTTCAGCGCCGTGAAAAGCCCCGCAAGGCCGCCGCCGATGATGAGGATGGAGGGCATTATTGATCGCTCAATGCAAAATTACACAGAGAAAAGAAATCTCGTCCAAGATAGTAGCCTATTTCAGTCATATCAACCGTCACTTCGGGCTTTTGAATAATAAATCCAACAGAATTCAAATTTTTTAATGCTTGAAGTACTTCAACATAAGGTCGTTTTGTTTCTTTAAAAATCAGCCTGCCAAAAATATATTCCACTTTTTGGCCATCTATGCTGTGTTTTATTGTCTTATCTTCCTTATGAATCTGATAAACAATTGATATATATTCGATATCCAAGTTCGAAATTCGGCGCAAACGTTCAGATACGCTATCAAAAATCCCAGCTGCGTTAGAATCACCAATTGCGCCACCAATGAGTTTAGCCAGAAGAGACAACTTAGCTTTCGACATACCCTCAATAGAAGCCTGCATCATTTTAAAAGCGATTGGAATTAATTCATCTCGCGCGTCATCACTGAGCGTAGAAAAGTCTCCTTCTCGCAGTTGTTCTAATATTAATTCTTGCGATTCGCGAGTTTGTTTCTGAATTTTGTTCTTTAACAACTCCGAAGTGACGGTGCCGATCGGTGCCCATTTTGGCAAAAACGTGTCGACTACCGCACCAACAATGGACGCAGCTGCGCTGCCGTTTTCAGCTGCGTTCTTTGTTGGGGCAGGCAGTCGAGCCATAGCGTTACTGCGTGAGATTCACCATCCGCTCCACGGAGCGGCGGGCGCGGATGGCCAGTTCCTCGGGAATTTCAACCTGATGCTCGAGGGTGAGCAGGCTGTCGAGGATTTTCGGCAGGGTGATGCGCTTCATGTGCGGGCAGAGGTTGCAGGGCCGCACGAATTCGACATCCCTCGCCGAGGCCGCGACATTGTCCGCCATCGAGCATTCGGTGACGAGCAGCACCTTCCCGCCATGCTGGGCCTTGGCATAGTCGATCATGCCGGCGGTCGAACCGGTGAAATCAGCCTCCGCGATCACATCGGGCGGGCATTCCGGGTGCGCGATGATGCGGATGGTGGGGTCTGCCTCGCGATAGCGGCGCAGTTCCTCGCCGGTGAAGCGCTCATGGACCTCGCAGGCGCCATGCCAGGCGATGATCTTCACACTCGTCTTCGATTGCACGTATTTCGCAAGATACTGGTCGGGCACGAAGAGCACGCGGTTCGTCCCGAGGCTCTCCACCACCTGAACCGCATTGGCGGACGTGCAGCAGATATCGACCTCGGCCTTCACCTCGGCGGATGTGTTCACGTAGGCCACCATCGGCACGCCGGGATAGGCCTCTCGCAGGCGACGGACATCCGCGCCCGTGATCGAGGAGGCGAGCGAGCAGCCGGCCTTGAGATCGGGGATGAGCACCATCTTCTCGGGGCTGAGCAGCTTCGAGGTCTCGGCCATGAAATGCACACCGCCCTGCACGATGATCCTGGCATCGAGCTTCGCGGCCATCTTGGCGAGTTGCAGGCTGTCGCCCACCACATCGGCCACGCAGTTGTAGATTTCGGGCGTCTGGTAATTATGCGCGAGGATCACCGCGTTGCGCTGCTTCTTGATGCGGTTGATCGCGGCGACATAGGGCGCGTGGAACGGCCATTCGACGCTCGGCACGATATGCTTCACGCGCTCGTAGAGATGCGCGGTCTCGGCCGCGACCTCCGGGGTATAGGTGAGGTCTGGGCGCGGGAGAACCTCCCGATCCGCGTTGCGGCTCGAAGCCGGAGCGCTTTGCGGAAGCTGAACGCTGCTCATCCTCGTGGTCCTTTCTGGGCTCGGACGTCCATGCGACCCTTTTGAACCCGTGACGAGCCCTCCAAAAGATCGTCATGAGCAAAACCAAGGCCCGTTTATACTCACAGTGAGTATAACTCATATCGCTTTTCCGGCGAAAAATCCAGTCCGAAAAATGAAGCTGCCGCCGAAGGCAGGGCGTCAGGTTTTCGCAAGCCTCTCCGGCTTCCGGCGGGGGAACCAGCTTTGTTGCGGCTTCGTTGTTGACATCGCCCCGCGGCTCGGCCTTTCCTGTGGTTTCATTTGCGATGGCCGCTTCCCTATGAATGAGTTCGTCCGCCTCGGCCGAAAGGCCCCGGGAGAAGTTCGCTTCCGGAGCGCGGCGTCGCATATGCGCCACCCCGCTTTTCGCCTTTCGGAAGCGCTTCTGGCTTGCGGCCTCACGCGCGAGCGGCTCCTGGATGAGGTTACCCGTGCCGGGGAGATGGGCTCGGATGTCATCGATCTCGGCCTTTGCGAGGGCTGGATTCACGAGGAAACGCTGCTGCGCGAGGTTGCCGCGCGGCTTGATCTCGCCTTCCTCGAGGAGCCCCCACCGGTGGGTGCCGGGGTCAGTCTCGATGAAAGCCTGCGCTTGCGTTCCTACCGGGCGGCGGGCGGCAGCCGGGAGGGCCTGCGCGTTCTTGCGCCCAATGGCGCATTGATCCGCGCCCTAGCCGAAGGCCGGATGATCGCGCCGAGTGGCCGCGTGGCCCTCGTCACGCGCCAGGGCCTCTGCGATGCGCTGATCGCCTTTCACGGCGCGGATCTGGCGCGGAAGGCTGCGAGCACCTTGCCCCCGCGCTTTTCCGCCCGCAGGCCCGAGGCGATGCGCACAAGGATGCGCGGAACATTTGTGCCGATGCTGCTGGCGTCCTTTCTTGCGCTCATCGGCCTTGTGATCGCCTTCCCGGCCCTGTTCACGATCCTGGTGCCGACCCTGCTCGCGCCTTTGCTGATCGGCGGGGCGATGACAACCGTGATCTCGGCGCTTGCGAGCCGGGAGCCACTGCCCCTCCCGCCAGCGCTGGCGGAAGCAAAGCTGCCAGCCTACACGATCCTCGTGCCGCTCTACCGCGAGGCGGGGATGATCGACACGCTCGTTACCCATCTCGATCGGCTCGATTACCCGCGCGACCGGCTGGAAATCCTGCTGCTGATCGAGGCAGATGATGCCGAGACGCGTGATGCGCTGCGGGCGCGTCGGGCCGATCTTCCGGGCAGCATTCTCATTCTCGAAGTGCCGCCGGGCGAACCCCGCACCAAGCCGCGGGCGCTCAATGCCGGGCTGCCCTTTGCTACAGGTAAGCTGCTCGTCGTCTATGATGCCGAGGACGCGCCAGACCCGGACCAGTTGAAGCGCGCGGCCGCAGCCTTCGCCGTGGCGCATCCGCTCGTCACCTGCCTGCAGGCCCGTCTGGCGGTGGTAAATGCCTATGACAGCCCGCTCTCCTGCCGTTTCGCGGTGGATTACGCGGCCCTTTTCGACACCGTGAAGGCGGGCGCGGCTCGCCTCGGCTGGCCGGTTCCGCTGGGGGGGACCTCCAACCATTTTCGCACCGAAGCCCTGCGGCGCGTGGGGGCATGGGATGCCTGGAACCTCACGGAAGATGCCGATCTCGGCATCCGGCTCGCCCGGCTCGGGCACCGGGTCGAGGATCTTCCCTCCACCACCTGGGAAGAATTGCCGGCGACCTTGCGCCCCTGGATGAACCAGCGCACCCGCTGGATGAAGGGCTGGATGCAGACCCTGATGGTGCAGGCGCGCATGCCCCGCGACCTTCTGGGCGAGTTGGGGCCATTCCGTCTGCTGGCCATCAGCCTCACCGGCCTTTCCGTGGTGCTGGGCGCGCTGGGCTTGCCGCTCTGCCTGCTCTCCCTCGGCCTGCGGCTCTATATGGGCTCGCCGTTCATGGAAGGTCCGAGCCTCATCCTCCTGTCTGATATGCTGGTGCTCGTGAGCCTCGCTGCGGCGCTGCTGCTTGAAACGGTGCCGCCACTCCTTGCGCTTTCCCGCCGACGATCCCTGCATCTCGCGCCGGCCCTGCTGCTGGCGCCGGTGATTTACATCCTGATTTCCGTGGCGGCATGGCGTGCGCTGTTCGAACTCGCGCACCATCCGTTCCTGTGGCGGAAAACGCCGCACGGCCTCATCAAGCGCGCGGGCGGGCTGGGCAGCTTGCAGGCAGGCGACGCTCAGAAGCAGAGCGCGAGCAGGCCGGTCATCATGGCGGAGAAGACCTCACTTCCCGCCTGAGACCAGAGCGCGACCGCCAGCCCAAGGGCGGCGGCGATACCCACGAACCACAGCGCTCGATCGGCGCGCGAGAGGCGCGGCGTGCTGGCCGAGGGTTCGGAAACCGGCATGCGGGGCTCCTTCAGGACCATTCCGGCCCGCCTCCGAGGCAGGCAGGAAAGGTTGGCGATAACAGGAATCTTCGCATCCCCGGCCGGCAGCGTCAATGAAGGTGCGAGGAGGCTCCGAAAGTCACCCGGCGCCTGCGCAAATCTGCATTTCCCGGCCGGAATGCGGCGTCGGCAGGAGAATATTTACCATAACAAGGCAGCATTTCCCGATCGCTTGGCAGCCCTGTTCGCTGGCCGCGAATGACATTTGATCTTCAGCAGGACATGAATGGTGAATGAGCCTGTGACCGGCATGTTCCGCAAGGAAGCGCTCGAGGCGCGCGGGCGGACCGACGCGCTCGCCTCCACGATCCAGGTCACCAGTACCGGGATGCGCAGCACCCTGGTCGCGCTCGCCCTCGTGACGGTCGGGGCCGTCGCGGCCAGCGCCTATGTGCTGGTGCCGATCCAGATCACCGGCAATGGCGTGCTCATCGATCATTCGGTCCATTCGCAGGCGAGCATCACCCCTTCGGCGAGCGGTCTCATCGAGGCTCTGCTGGTCCGGCAGGGCGAACATGTCGTGAAAGGCCAGCCGGTCGCGCGCCTTTCCTTGCCCGAACTGGCCAATGCCATCCCGCGGTTGGGGGCGCCGCCGAGGCACTGGCGCGGGAAGACCAGGCGATGGCTCGGCTCGCCCGGCTCGATCAGGAGTCGGAAGGCCGCATCAGGGCCTTGAAGGCCGAGAATCTCGACAGCCAGATTGCCAATCTGAGGCGACGGATCGAATGGCTCTGGGACCGCGAACGGGCAGAGGCGGAATTGCTGGCCAAAGGCATCTCCACCGAGACACGGATGATCAAGGCCCGCCTCGCCGTCCAGGATGCGCAGGCGCAGCTCGATTCCACGATTGCCGATCGCCGCGCGCTCGATGCCGCCGCGCAGGAAGCGGAGGCCCGCCGCGAGCGCGAGCAGCTCGAACGCACGCTGAAGATCGATCAGGCCCGGCTGGAACTCGAGACGGCCGAGCGTAATCTCGAATCCCGGCGAGTGGTGAAATCCCCGGTCGATGGTTTCGTCGCGGATCTGCCCGGCCAGATCGGCACCCCGATCGCGCCGGGCCAGCCGCTGGTGATCGTGTCGGCCGAGAGCCACATGGATGATGCCCGCATGCTGGAAGCGGTGGTTTATGTGCCGCTGACGGCCGGAAAGCAGGTCTCCAGGGGTGATCGGGTGCTCTTGGCCCCGGCATCGCTGCATGAAAACCAGCATGTTCGCATTCTGGCTCGCGTGAAGCAGGTTTCCGGCACGGCCTCCTCGCGCGATTCCGTGCTGGCGGCTTCGGGCAACGAACGGCTCGCGGAGCTGGTGACGCGGAACGGGCCGGTCTTCCAGGTTATCGTCGAGCTCGAGCGCGATCCCCGCAACCTTTCCGGGCTTTCATGGACCTTGGGCGGTGAAAGCCGCGCAGTGTTCACGCGCGGCACGCCCGTCGATGCCCGCATCACGGTCGAGCATGCCTCGCTGATCTCGCTCGCATTGCCGGCCCTGCGCGGCATCGCGTTCCGCGAGCCGCCCGGTTGGGCGGGCGACAAACGATGACCTTTCTTGCGCCGCGCCTGCCCGTGATCCTGCAGATGGAGGCCGCCGAATGCGGTGCCGCCTGTCTCGCGATGATCCTGGCGCGGCATGGCCGGCCGATCACCCTGGAAGCTGCCCGCGTTGCCTGTTCCACGGCAGGCGACCGGTTGGATGCCGAAAGGCTGGTGGCAGCGGCCAAAAGCTATGGTCTGGAGGCCCGCGGCCTGCGCCGTGAGCCGGAGACGCTGGAGGACCTCCCCTTACCCCTGATCCTACACTGGAATTTCGATCATTTCGTCGTGCTCGAATCCTGCCGCCGGGGCCGTTTCGTCATTCACGATCCCGCCTCCGGTCGCCGCGTGCTGGACCGGCACGAATTCGGGCAATGCTTCACCGGCATCGCGCTCGTGCTGCAGCCGGGCCCGTCCTTCCGACGCGGGGGACGTTTCTCATCGACAGCGCGACTGCTCCTCGCGGAGGCTGCGCGCGCGCCCGACGCCGTGCTCGGCGCAGCAATACTCGGCCTTGTCGGAATTGTGCCGGGCGTCGCGATAACGGGTGCGATTGCCGTTTTTTCCGATCATGTCATCGGGCAGGAACGCCTCGATTGGGGCGTCGCGGTTCTGGGAATCCTGCTGGTCGCGGGTCTGGCGCAGTTCATGATCGCGATCCTCAACGGGCTCATCGCGTCTGCCTTGCGGGCGAAGGTCGCCACGCATGTCGCGGCCGGCGGCATGTGGCGCGCGATGCACCTGCCGATCTCCTTCTTCGCCCAGCGCAGCGCCGGCGAGATCGTCTCCCGCCTGCGCCGCAGCTCGGATATCGGTCAGATCGTTGCCGGATCGCTGCTGCGGCTCGTGCCGGACGGGATCGCCCTGCTCGGCTATCTCGCATTGCTCGCGGCCTTCGCGCCAACCATCGCGGCGGTCGTTGCGACCGTGGCGCTCGTCAATTTTCTGCTCATGGGAATGCTCGCGGCGCGCATCTCCGTCGTGAATGCCGCGCTTCAGGCCGCCGAGGGCGTCGCGGCGGGAGCGCTCGCCGCTGGCATCGCCGCGCTGGACAATTACCGCCTGCATGGCCGTGAAATGCTTCTGGTGGAGCGTGTCGCGGCCATCGAGGACAAGGCCCTCGAACATGAGCAGCGAATCGGCCAGCTGCGCAGCATCGGCACGGTTGCGCCGCAATTCTCGGCGATGCTGATGATGGCCATCGTGCTCTGCCTCGGCGCCTGGATGGTGATGCAGGGCCAGCTCACCCTTGGCGGGCTGATCGCCTGCCAGGTGCTGGCCGGGCTGCTCAACGCCCCCCTCACCGGCATGGCCGGCGCGATGCCGCACCTCCATGAGGCGGCCGGTGCTTTTGAGCGCCTGCGCGACCTCACGAACTATCCCTCCGCCCGGGCCTTCGAGGCCAGGCGGCCTGCGGCAAACCTGCCTTTGCCCTGCCGGGGGCATTTGCGGCTCGAAGCCATCAGCTTCGGATTTGCGCCGGGAAACCCGCTCTTCCAGGACGTGACGCTCGATTTCGAACCCGGACGCCTCGTCGCCATCATGGGCGCCTCGGGTGCGGGAAAATCGACACTGGCGCGGATCGCGGCTGGCCTGATCGAGCCCCGGGAGGGCCGGGTGATGCTCGATGGCGTGCCGCTCGAGCAATGGCCGCAGGACGAACTGCGCCGGGAATTGGCCTATGTGCCGCAGCAGGCAGCCGTATTCTCTGCCAGCATCAAGGAAAACCTGACCCTGCGTGACGCGATGGTGACCGAGGCGGACCTCGCGGCGGCGTTTGCGCAGGCCGGATTGCAGAATGTGGTGGCGGGCCGTTCCGCCGGCATCGAAACGCTCCTTTCTGGGCATGCGCCGGGGCTGAGCGGCGGCGAGGTGCAACGCCTGGCCCTGGCCCGCGCACTGGCCCGCAAGCCCCGCGTGCTCATTCTCGATGAAACGACAAGTGCGCTTGATTTCGCGACGGAAACCGGGATCCTCGACGAATTGCGGCGCAGCGGCGCCAGCGTCCTGATCGTGACGCATCGGGTGGGAACCGCCATGCGCTGCGATGAACTCGTGCTGCTCGCAGGCGGCGGGCGCATCATACGCGGCGAGGCGAAATCAACGCCGGCCAAGGACGCCACCCTGGCCCGGAGGTGCGCATGAGCGGCGCCGGGGGCATCATGTCACCCACCTTCGAGGCGTTGGCCGAGAATATCGGGCATATCGAGCGGGTTCTCGGCCAGGATTTGCGACGGGCCGAGCACCCGATGCAGCGGCTGATGCGCATCGGGGCCCAGGCACTGGGCATCGAGGCCAGATACCTGCCCATGCCCCATGCCGGTGAAGCAACGGAAGAGAGCCTGCGCCGCATCGGCGAAGCCGCCGGGCTCCTGCTGCGGCCTGTCACGGTCGATGCCAGATCCCTCGCCCATGCCACCGCGCCGATTCTCGTCACGCGGCGCGACACTGGCGAGATGCTGCTTCTGCTGCGAAAGGGCACGCGCCAGCGCATCGTGCATCCCGCTGCGCCGGCCGAGACACGTTGGCTCGAAAAAACGGCCGATCACGGCTTCGAGGATCGCGGCTTCCTGCTGGGGCCGTGCCTGCCCGAAAAGCCCGTCACGCGCTCCGCGCTGGCACTGTTCGGCTGGAAGATGGCGACCAGCGAGCTTGCGGGTTATGCCGGCATGATGGTTCTCGCCGGCCTGCTGATGGCGTTCATGCCGATCCTCGCGGCGCAGATCATCAGCACGATCATCCCCGGCCGCGAGTTGAGGCTGCTCGCCGAGATCGCGTTGATGCTCGCGATGCTGCTTGCCTGCCATGCTGCGGTGCAGCTTGTATCCGGGCTCACGCAGGTGCGCATCGAGGGCAGGCTCGGCTCCATGCTGCACGCCGCCGCGATGAATCGCGCGGTGCGACTGCCGCCGGAAAAGCGCTTGCCCGTTCCACCACCGATCATGGCGCTGGCCATCCGCAGCGTGGAAGGCTGGCATCGCGCGGTCTGGAAGCTGGCGCTTGCCCTTTGGGCGAGCCTGCTCCTGGCCCTGCCGAGCCTGCTGGTCATGGCCTCCAGCGCGCCGGTTGCGGCGCTGGCAGTCTTCTCCGGTGCGGTGCTGATGACCACCCTTTCCGCGAGCATCGTGCTTCTGCAGCAGAGGGCGATTGTTCCTGCGCCGGGCAGCGCGCCCGCGAACTGGAAGGTGACCGCCTATGAGGGTTTCGTGAACATCGAGACCGTTCGCGCGAGCGGCGCGGAACCTTCCGTCTTCAACCATTGGACAGGAGGCTTCGAGACACAGCAGCGCCGCCAACGGGCCTCCTCGCGGCTGGCCGCGATCGCCTCCGGCCTTGCCGCCGCGCTGGAACCGCTGCTGCTGGCGCTGGCCATCGGCGCAGTGATCCTGACGGCCACCACCCTGCCGGGCGAGGCCGGCATTCCCTTCATCCTGGCGACGACGGTGGTCATCGGCGCGGTTCACGCGGGGATCGGCGCAATCGGGCAATCCTTCATGCTCGCGCGGGAACGGAAACTCGCCGAGCCCCTGCTCGCCAGCGTGCCGCTCCGCTCAAGCCGGGGCGAACACCTTCTGGCGCTGAAGGGCGCGATCCGCGTCGTTGCGGCGAGCTATCGCTATCAGGCCGACCACGTGCTCGCGCTCAGCAATGCCAGCATGGAGATCAAGCCTGGCGAATATGTCGGCATCACTGGCCCCTCGGGTTCGGGCAAGTCGACATTGCTGCATGTCATCCTTGGCATGAAAATGCCCGAAACAGGCGCGGTCTTCATCGACGGGGTCGACATCCGCACGCTGGACATGCCGGCCATCCGCCGCCGGATCGGCATCGTGGGACAAGGCGCGAGCCTTTTTCCAGGGACCCTGCGCGAAAACATCGCGCTCGGCCAGCCGATTTCCAACGCGGCAATCCTTGAATGCCTCGCACTTGTTGGCATTCGGGCCGAGGTCGAGGCGATGCCGCTTGGCCTCGGCACGGTCGTGGGCGACGCGAACCCCATGTTCTCGGGCGGCCAGGTGCAGCGCCTGCTCTTTGCCCGCGCGCTGGCGAGCCGCCCGAAAATCGTCCTGCTCGATGAGGCGACCAGCGCGCTCGATCCGGCCGCGCAGGCCATGATCACGCGCTCCCTGCGGGCCCTCGGCATCAGCATCCTTGCCGTGGCGCATCGGCTCGAGACCCTGCAGGCCTGTGACCGCCTCTATGTGATGGATCGCGGCACGATTGTGCAGCACGGCACCTTTGCGGCGCTGGCCAACCGGCCCGGCCTGTTCTCGGATTTGCTGGAATCCGGCCAGTTCCCGACTGATGCCGACTGATCGGCGAACGCAAACGCAAATCAAACTCGGAAGGCGAAGAGCTTGAGGGCTGCGGTGCAATGTTCTGCGAGCTTGTCATGGCGGATGGCTCTGCGGCGCAGGTGCCGGCTTCACGGAGCAAATCCGGGGGCAAGCCTTGCTGAAGAGGCGCTCGACGAAAGCGCGCACCTTGCAGTTATGTTTCAAGAAGCAGATCGGACCCTTGCATTTGGCCTTGGGCGGGCTTCTGGCCCATGCTTTCCTCTCCGCCACCGCCAGGTCAGACCAGAAAGCGCCCGACCGCATCACTCTGGAAACTTCATTCATGACCCGCCGGTCATCGACACGCGGAACGCTGCGAGGCTTGATTGGAACCCCGATGGTGCCGGGCCGTGAGCCTGCCAGATGCCAGGAAAAACTTTCTCGAGCGCAGCCGCCGCATCCTGACCGATCTCGACGATGCCGAACACACGGCCGAAAGCGAACGCGGCGAACCCATGGGGCGTTTCGTCGTGTCCGCGCCGCTGATCTGCGCGTTCATGAACCTTCACCACAAGCTGCGCGGCGAGCTTCAGCTCTCCGGCCGGATGATGAACCTCGTGGAAGATGGCGTGGATGTCGCGATCCGCATCGGCCTTCTCGCCGATCCAGGCGATATCGCTGGCAAGGTGAGTGCCGTCCGCGGCGTGCTCGGGCCTGCGCCGGCCGATCTCGCGACAGCAGACACGCCGGATGACCCCGAAGCGCTGCGCGACCATCGGCTGATCGCCTTCACAGGGCTCACCGCCCAGCGGCAATGGTGATTTCGGCGGCAGGGCGGCCGGATCACCATGGCGCTATCCCGTCAAGTCATTGAATTCGCAACACCGCCCATGACGCTTGACTTGTCTTGCGAAGTGCGGAACATGGATCGGCCAGCGTCTATTTCGAATACTTCCAGACCGTCGTTCGAGAGACGCCAAGCCTGCGCGCGGCCTCCGTTTGATTGCCCCCCGTGGCCTGAAGCGCGGCCGCGACCCGGCTGCGGATGGCCGCCTCGGCGACGGCTTCCAGGGTTTGATCGGCGTCGAGGTCGGATCGGGCGTTCACAGGGGCGCGCTCTGGAAACAGATCTGCCGATGTCAGCACATCATGGTCGCGAAGGGCGGCCGCGCGTTCGATCCGGTTGCGCAATTCTCGAATATTGCCCGGCCATGAATGATCGAGAAGCAAGGGCATCGCTTCGGCCGAAATGGAGAGAGATTGCCCCTCGGGGGCCGAGCCAGCGAGGAACGCGTTCGCGAGCGGAACGATCTCATCCCGTCGCTCTCGCAAAGGGGGAATCACGAGTTCGATCACCGCAAGACGGAAATACAGGTCTTCCCGAAAGGTTCCGGCTTGAATCATGGCCTTCAGATCGCGATGCGTTGCGGCAATCACCCTGCCGCCAAAGGATCGCTGCTCGATCGCGCCGACGGGCCGGTAGGTCTTCTCCTGAAGCAAGCGGAGGAGCTTGGATTGAAGCGCGATTGGCAATTCGGCGATTTCATCCAGAAACAGCGTGCCCTGATCCGCCTCCCGCACCACACCCGGCATCCGGGAGACGGCGCCCGTGAAGGCTCCCTTTTCGTGGCCAAAGAGCAGACTCTCCGCAAGATCCAGCGGGAGTGCCGCGCAATTTAGCGGAACGAAGGGGCCGGAGGCGCAGCGAGAGGCAGCATGCGCGAGGCGTGCAGCCCGTTCCTTGCCAACGCCTGTTTCGCCCAAGAGCAAAAGAGGAAGATCGCTGCGCGCCGCCTTTCCGAGGGTGGCCTCGAAGGCGTTCATGGAACTTGTGCGCTGTTCTCTCCGATCCTTTTCCAGCGCCACGGATTCTGACCCTTGGACCATCTGCTGGATGAGGGTGACGAGCGCGTCGGTATCGACCGGCTTGATGAGGTAGTCACGCGCGCCGGCTTTCACGAGGCGCACGGCCTGTTGAACCTCCCCGAAAGGCCGTCATGAAGATGTATGGGAGAAGCCCCAGGGTTCCCGTGATCTGCCGGAAAACATCCTCGCCGGTGCCGTCCGGGAGGCGCATATCGCTCAGAACAAGGTCAGGCGGAAAGGCACGCGCCTTGCGGATGGCCGAAGCGCCATCCGGTGCAAGGAAGACGTCAAAGCCTTCCAGGCGCAGGCGCTGCGACATCGCCGGCCCGAGCGTGGGGTCATCCTCGATCAACAGGATCTTGGCCCCGTCCCTGCCGCCCATGGCTGGTGCCGAAGAATTCATGGCTGCGCTTCCAGTGGAATTTCAACACGGACGGCGGTTCCGCCCCCGGCATTGCCTTGCACGGAAACGCGCGCATTCAGATCACCCAAGATCGATACGATCGCATCAATCCCGATCCAGCGCGAGCGGATATCCTGCGCGTCCTCGCCCAACAGGCGGCGAATATGGCTTTGCTCCATGCCCGGCCCCTCGTCGCTGACCAGGCATGTGAGTTGTTGCTCCACGATCCGGGCTTCAAGGCAGACGCGCCCGGAACGGGGCGAGACAGCAACCGCGTTGAGCAAAAGGTTGAGCAGAACCTGCCGAACACCACTGGCGGCAAGATTGACCGGGCCCGGCACCTCGATCTCGAAGGCCAGTTCCACCTCCTGCTTTCGGGCCGCCGGTTCCACGAGCAGGCGGATATCCTCGAAATCCTCGCGGGCAAAACGCCTTTCATCCTCGGGCCGGTAGACATTCAGCGTGCGCGTGACGAGCGCATCCAGCGAATCGATGCCGCGAGCGAGAAATTCGAGCGACTCCGCGCGAACCTGGGGGTCACCACCGAACTTCCGCAAGGTTGTCACGGCGGTCGCGAGGCCACCAAGCGGGTTGCGAACCTCATGGGCCAGGGTCGCGGCGAGCCGCCCGAGCGCGGCGGCCTGCGTGCGCTCGGCGATCTCGGCCCTCAACCGGTCCCGGTCGCGCAGGCCATCGATCATCTCGTTATAGGCGGCCAGAACAGGTCTCAATTCCTTGCTCGCCCTTGCCGCAAGCGTCGGGGGTACGGGCTCGGGCCGCCCGGGCGCCATCCTGAAGCAGCGCGAGCAGGCCATCGATGGGGCGCCCCAGGCGGCGCAGGACGAGATAGGTCACGAGCCCGCAGAGGGCGGCGATGATCAGATCCAGCAGCGCAACGCTCCAGAAAAGCCGCCCGCGCGCAGAAATGGTGTCGCTCACATCGAGCGCTGCGACCAGGGCATGTTTCTCATCCGAGGTCGTGCTGCGGCGGACCCAGGCAAGGCCGGCGGAGGAATCCAGCCGGAAGGATTGTGCTCCCGAGGAAATGGATGGCGGGATCGTTGGAGAAGCACCGGTCGCCGTAGAGACCAATGCAGAGCCATGGCTGTCGACGAGATAGAGCCCGACCTCGGCAACGCCTTTCTGGACGGTGAAGGCGCGCCGGAAGCCTGCATCCACGGCCGGCCAATTCTCCGCCTCGATGAAGGGCTGGGTGCTCGCCTTCAAGCCGTCGAGATAGACATTGGCCAGCCGCTCGATCTGCTGGTCAGCCTCCCGGTTGGCCAGGCGAAGCGCCAGTTGCGTGCTGGCAACGGCCACGACGAACACGATCAGCGCTGCAAAGAACGGTAACTTCAAGGCGCTGGCTCGCCGCTCGAATTGCCTGTTGCCCGGTGAAACCATCCTGCGCGCCCCCCTTCGCGGGATGGGTGGCTGATTACGGCAGCAAGATCAAGTCAGCCCGCTCGGCGGCGAGTTCGTCAAGGTCCTCCCGGATGGCGCCAAACCAGCCGCGGCGATGGCTCAGGGTCGGACAGATGACGGCATCGGCACGGGAAAGACGCGCCAGCATCTCAGCCCGGTCCGTATCGAAATCGATGGGGGCTGTGACCTGCACCCGGTAGCCGTGCTGTTCCAGAAGCGCCGCCTGTTCCCGGGCGAGAAAATCAAGCTGGTCGCGCATGCCGCCAATGGTCGTGACCTCGACATCGGCGGACTGCCACAGACCGGTGCGGATCAAGGCATGGGCGAGCCGGCCGGCGCGCGGTGTGAGGGAGACGATCAGCAGGATGCGCCGAACGGAGTGAGGGCGGCGACGCACCCGCAGGACCGGCGCGATCCCCGCAACGGAAAGCTCCGTCGCGATCTCTTCGGTGGGCGAAGCCGGCTCTCCAAGGCGGTCAACACCCGCCGGGACCACAAGGATATCCGCGCCAGCCGCTGCCAGAACCAACATCGGGAAGTTCCGTTCCTAGTGGCGGACCTGGGTCTTGACGTGGCGCGCGAAGCAAAGCTCGTCGAATTCGGCGATGGATTTGCTTGCCCTTTCGCGCATGCGCGTCCGGCGTTGATCACCCAGCCAGCGGGCCCAGGCCATGCCTCCGACCGGGACAGGCCCCGGATGATCGGCCGCATCGGCATCAAGCGCGGAAAGGCCGGTGAGCCGGGCTCCTGCGGCTTCCGCGATATCCAGAGCGGTTGCGGAAGCCTCGGATTGGGACGGCCCGCCAACCAGCCAGGCCGTCAAGGCACGCAGCTGCGTCCGTCCCGGACTGAGCGGAGCGGTGGCGTAGTTCCTGTTTTCGGCTGCACTCATGATGTTTCCTTCCTGTGCGGTCGAATTTCCGAGGGTTGGCGCGGGATCACGATGGGGACGGACCACGCGGCCGGGACTGATATCGAAGACATTGCGGGGAAGAACGCCGCGCAGGGCGTCTGTAAGCGTGCTCGGCGCGATGGGGCCGCCGGAGATGTAGGCGGCCCGGCCGAGGGCATGAGAGGCAATCGGCGAGGTCGCGAGCAGGAAGGCCATGCCGGCCAATCCGGTCAGGATCGCCCCCACGCTGCCGATCGAAAGCCCGACGCCGAGCATCAGGAGACCGGACCCCAGCACGCCGGCCTTTGTCGCGGCATGCATGCGCGTGAAGGGATCCGGCAGGCGCAGCAGGCCCAAGGCGGCAATCGCGACGATCCCGGCACCGAGAAGGATCGCACCACCGGCAAGGATGGCAAGGACCGTGCTCATTCCGTAGGCTCCCGCCCCGCGCTCACGCGCTCGAGAAGGGCGCTGAAGGCTACGGCTGTCAGGAAACCGAAGAGCGCGATCCCGAAGGCGACATCGAGAAAGGCCTGAGACCCGGTCACGCCCGCCACGAGCGCCGCGATGCAGATGCCCAGAAGCCCGAGCATGTCGGTGGCAATCACCCGGTCTGCGGTGGAGGGCCCGCGCAGCAGGCGCCAGCCAACCGCGAGGACGGAAAACGAAACGAGGCCAATCGCGACCCCCTTGCAGAGCATCAGCAGCGTCATGGCAGAACCTCCCGGGCGCGGGCTTCGAGCGTGGATTTCATCGCCGCGATGGCGGCTGCATGGTCCGGGGCGTCCATCACATGCACGTAAAGCTGCGTGGCATCGGGCGAGACCTCGAGGCTTGTGGTGCCCGGGTCAGTGTCACCATGCTGGCAAAGAGCGTGATGCCACCCTCCGAGCGGACATCGAGGGGGACGGCGAGGATCGCGGGGCGGAGCTTCTCCGGCGGGCTCAGCACGGCCTTGATCGTGGCCCAGGCGGAGAGCACGAGTTCTGCAGCAAAGGTGGTGGCCACCCGGACCCAACCGAGGATGGAATGGCGCCCGGGCCGCGCTGGAACAGGATCGGTCATGGCTTGATCTCCGCAAGGCGGGGAGCGTCGGGGCCGAGCACGGCTGCGATATAGGCATTCCGGTCGAGGAGGCTTTCCGCGGCCTCGATCGAGAGCGCCGCGAAGGGCTCGGTGAGAAGACCGATGGTGATGGTCATTCCGCCGAGCACGACGATTGGCGCATAGGTCGCGAGCCGCTCGCGCGCGTTCCAGGGCAGGGGCGACGGCCCATCCTCCGGCAGAGCCTTCCAGAAGGCTTCGTTCCAGATCTTGATCATCGAGTAGAGCGTGAGAACGCCCACCGCGAGCGCGATGCCGGCGAGCCAGTAGGCTTCCGCCTCAAGGCCCGAGCGGATGACAACCAGCTTGCCCCAGAAGCCGGAGAGCGGCGGAATGCCCGCCAGCGACAGGGCCGGAACGAGGAACATCACCCCCAGCAGCGGCTTGATCGCCCAGAGCCCGCCGATCCGTTTCAGGGCGAATGACCCGGTTTCCTGCCGGATCGCCCCGGCCAGCAGGAACAGGTTCGCCTTCACGATGATGTGGTGGACGATGTAGAGAATGCTGCCGGCGATCGCGAGTGGCGTCATCAGCGCAACGCCCACCAGCATGTAGCCAATCTGGCTGATGATGTGGAACGACAGGATCTTCCGGATGTCGTAGTGCATGGCGGCGCCCAGCACCCCGGTGACCATCGTGGCCACCGCGACAGCGAGGAAGACGGGGCCAAAAAACCCAGCCTCATGGGCGAAGACCAGCGTGAAGATCCGGATGATCGCGTAGACGCCGACCTTGGTGAGCAATGCCGCGAAGATGGCCGCCACCGGCATCGAGGCGGTGTGATAGGCGGCAGGCAGCCAGTTGAAGAGCGGGAACAGGGCCGCCTTCGCGCCGAACGCGACCAGAAGCAGCATGCCCACCGCCGCCAGCGCACCCTGGTTCTCGACGGTTGGCGCGATGCGGGCGAGATCCGCGAAGTTCAGCGTCCCCGTCAGGCCGTAGAGCAGGCCCACCGCGAGCAGGAACATCGTGGAGCCGATCAGGTTGAGCACCACGTAGCGGATGCCGCCATCCAGCTGCTCGCGCGTGCGCTCCAGCACGAGAAGGCCAAAGGAGGCGATCAGCATCACTTCGAACCAGACATAGAGGTTGAAGATATCGCCGGTCGAAAAAGAGCCGCAGACACCAAGGATGAGGCTGTGAAAAAGCGGCTGGAACGCGGCGCGGTCGCGCTCGATCGAGGCCGGCCCCAACGCATAGATCGAAACGGCCAATGCCATCAGGCCGGTGATCACCAGCATGATCGCGGAGAACAGGTCGATCACGAGGCTGATCCCGAAAGGTGCGGCCCAGTTGCCCATCTGGGTCACCAGCACCGCGCCATCGGCTGTGCGGGCGAGCAGCATGAGCGCAGCGCCGAGCAAGGCCGCCGAAGCAGCGAGCCCGATCGGCCGTTGCACTTCCGGGCGGTGCCAGAACAGGGCCGTGAGGGCTGCCGCCAGAAGCGGGATCAGGATCGGGGCCACAAGCGGCAGGGCCATCACGCAGCCTCCTGTTTCTGCCGGAAGGCCGGCGCGAGCGGCTCGGGCTGCGGTTTCACCGGACGCGGCTCGGCCTCGTCGACCTCCTCGATCGAGATCGTCGCAAAGGCACCATAGGCCTTCACCACCAGCATCAGCGCGAAAGCCGTGAGCCCGAAACCGATCACGATGGCGGTGAGGATCAGCGCCTGCGGCAGCGGGTTCGCCGCCTCGGCTGCCAGAGCCTTGGCTCCGGGTTCGACAAGCGGCGGCAGCATGGATCCCACGCGCCCGGCCACGAAGATCGCGAGATTGGTGGCCGTTCCCAGGAGCACGAAGCCGATCAGCACTCGCGGCAGATCCCGCGCGAGGAACATGTAGATCGAAGCCGCCGTGAGCATCCCGACCACCACGATGAAGACCGTGCTCATCACGCGCTCTGCCCGCTCTTGTCGAGTTCCACCAACGCGAGGAAAAGCGCGCTCACCGTGCCGATCACTGTGAAATAGACGCCAACATCGAAGACCAGAGCCGTGCTCAGCGGCAGGGTCACGCCCATATTCGGGAACCACCAGAGATGCGTGAGATAGGCCTGGCCGGGCGCGAGCAGCGCCGGAAGGCCACTGGCGAGAGCCACCAGCACGCCGATTGCGCACCAGCTCACCGGCGAAAGCCTCAACACGCGTCGTGCCGCGTCCGGGCCGCGCGCAATCGCGAAGAACAGGATGCCGCCTGCGGCCAGCAGACCTCCGATGAAGCCGCCGCCGGGATCATTATGGCCACGCACCAGCACATAGAGAGAGACGAAGATCGGCACCCAGAGCAGCAGCGGCGCGGATGTCCTGAGGATCAGGGAAGGGTTCATCGGGAGCCCTCGGACTTCGCAAGGTTCGGGGATTGGGACGCCTTTTCGGGCGTTTCGGGCGTCCGCCGGAGCAGGGCCACGACAGCGAAGGCGGCAACGGCCAGCACCGTGATCTCGCCGAGGGTGCCAAGCGCGCGGAAATCCACGAGAATGACATTCACGACATTCCGGCCATGGGCAGAGGGGACGCTCTCGGCCCCGAACCACAGCGAGAGGCGCGGGTCGAAGGGGCTCGCGAGCACCGCGGCCAGCATCAGTGCAACAGCCAATCCGCCCCCGAGCGCAACGGCGAGATCGACCGTCTTCTCGTGGCCCGTCCGAAGGTCGCGACGCCGCAGCGGCAGGCGCATCAGGGCCGTTGCAAGGATCACGACCAGCAGCGTCTCCACCGCGAACTGCGTGAAGGCGACGTCCGGCGCGCCGAAGGACAGGAAGATCAGCGCGGTCGCAAAGCCGACCAGCCCCATGGCCAGGACCGCCTGAATGGAGGTCCGCGCCACCATGACTGCGATCGCGCCCACGACGATCAACAAGGCAATGCCCAGACGCGAATCAACGGGGGCCTCCAACCTTGGCCAGGCAAATCCACCCCGGATGATCAACGTCCCGATGCATGCGGTCGCGATGACAAGAAACAGGGTCCGAATGTAACCGCGCAGCGAGCCGTGCTGGATGCTGGTTGTGACCGTCTCCGCTCCCGCAATCACCTGCGCAAGCAGCCGCTCGTAGCCCGCCGAGGGACCGTATCGGTCCATCGCTTCAAGGCTCCTGAGGCGTGGCACGATCCGCTCCCAGGAAAGATAGAACAGCACGCCGAGGGCCATGGTCGCTGCGCTCAAAGCCAGCACCAGGTTGAAGCCATGCCAGAGCTTCAGCGTGACTTCCGCCGGGCGACCGAGGACGACCGTGACGGCGGGATCAATCAGCGCGTTCCCGAAGGCGGTGGGCAGCCCGCCCGCCACCAGCCCAAGGATCGCGAGCAGGATGGGACCGGCCAGCATGGTCTTGGGCGGATCATGCGGCGCTTGGGTGAAACCGCGCGCTTCGCCGAAGAAAAGCCGCCAGGAGAGCACGCACGCGATGGCCACGGTTGCGGCGTTCACGAGGAAGCTCCCGAGGATCAGGAAAGCGGCGGTCTGGCCCAGTTCCAGCTTGGCTTCGTAGATCAGCTCCTTCGCAACAAAGCCCACGAACGGCGGCAGCCCGGCCATGGAAAAGGCCGCGAGCAGGGCCGCGACGGTTGTGAGCGGCATGTGGCGCCGCAAGCCGCCCAGCGAAGCGGCGTCCCGCGTTCCCGTCTCGTGGTCGATGATGCCCGCGACCATGAAGAGCGCCGCCTTGTAGAAGGCATGGACCACCAGGAAGGTCATCGCCGCGGTGATCGAGAGCGCCGGCGCGATGCCGATCAGCATGGTAAGCGTACCCAGGGCTGTCACGGTCGTGTTGGCCAGCACGCGCTTGAGGTCGGTTTCACGGAACGCCAGAACGGCGCCGGTGACCGCTGTCGCAACCCCGAAGAACGTCAGAATTCCCTGCCAGAGCACCTCGTTCTGGTAGAGCGGGTTCAGCCGGGCGAGGAGGTAGATCCCGAGCTTCACCATCGTGGCGGAATGGAGATAGGCGCTGACGGGCGTTGGCGCGGCCATCGCGTTGGGAAGCCAGAAATGGAACGGAACCTGCGCCGATTTCGTGAAGCAGCCGAGGATGATCAACAGCATCGCCGGTGCTGCGGCCGCATGCGCCAGCACGGCTTCGCGCGCCGAGAGGATGCCCGAGAGGCTGGTCGTGCCGGCCGCAATCGAAACGAGGATAAGCCCCGCAAGCAGGGCAAGGCCGCCGCTGCCTGTCACGAGCAGCGCCTGCAACGCCGCCTTCCGGGCCTTCAGGCTCTCGTGCTTGTAGCCCACGAGGAAGAACGAGGCGAGGCTGGTTAGTTCCCAGAACACGAAGAGCAGAATGACGTCATCGGCCGTCACCGCGCCGAGCATCGCGATCATGAAGACGAGGAGGAAGACCACCAGACGCTTCTGGCGCGGATCGTCCGACAGATAACCATGCGCATAAATGAAAATGAGCGCGCCGATGCCGGAGATGAGCAGGGCAAAGATCAGGCTGAGGCCGTCGAGCCGGAATCCGCCTACAATCCCGAGACTCGTTGATCCCCAGAACGCCGCGAAGAGGCTTCCTCCAGCCGAAATCACCGGCAACATCGGCAGGTAAAGCGCAAGACATGCGAGAGCGGCCACGCTCGCGGCCATAGCGGGCCGACGGATCGGGAGAAGCGCCAGAAGGATCGCACCGGCCACACCGATCATCAGCGGCCCGATCAGGGCAAGGGTTGTCAGGCCAGGCATGGCATGCCCTCTGCTGTCTTCCCTGCTGCCCATGTTTCGGATCGGCTCTTGTTCAAGGCATGGCTCCGCTTTTGTGGAACACAACCTTTCCAAGCAGCGTGCCAAGAACAAAATTCTCTTTATATCAATGTCTTGATTGATTTTTGGCTGCGGTGTCGTTCACGATGCCGAACGTTCCAGCGAAAAAAGCGTTCACAGCGGTGAACACCGATCATTCGGTTCTTTTGAGCGAAGGCACCCTTTTTTGTCGCGCATCGACTCCGTGCGGCGGGCGGATCGACGGGAAGCCGAAGCTCCGAATCACCGGCGGAGCCCTGCGCAAGGTCCTTGCCGGTATTCCGCCCGGGAGCGAGATCAGGCTCATGGCCCATGATCATCGGGCAAAGGGCAATTGTTCCGATCTCGATAGGGTTGCTCCGCCGGGTAAAGCGAAGGCGGGCAGGTGGCATCCGATTTCATGGGTCCTCACCCTGGGCCGTGGACCCATCCCTGCTTAGCCAGATGCGAACGGACGCGAACCGCACGGCGGCGAGGAAATTTTCGGCGGTTTTCTCGAAGCGGGTGGCGATGCGGCGGAAACCGGACCGGAGGGCGAATGGCAGAAAGCGGTAAATGCCGGAAGGATCAGGACAATCACCCGCCAGCATGCCGTGATGGCCAGAGCGCAGCTTAGGCCTGCGACAGAGCTAGAGCATCCGCCCGCCAAGTGGATACCGGTTGGCGGAAAAAGCGGATGCGAAAACAAGAAGACAGAGCGCAAGATCTGATTCAATCAGATCGGTTTGCGCTCTAGCCCTTGACATGAGTCAAAGCTACCCCATTTTTCAGAAAAATCGGAATTTTCAGGATCCAACCCATGACCCTTCCTCCGCTCTGCGAAGCCTTCGTCCTTCATTTCGGCGAGATGGGCAGCCGTTGGGGCATCAACCGCACGGTGGGTCAAATCTATGCGGTGCTCTTCATCGCCGAGCGGCCGCTCTGCGCCGACGATATTGTGGAGCGCCTCGGCATCTCTCGCTCCAACGTCTCCATGGGCATCAAGGAATTGCAGAGCTGGAATCTGCTGCGGCAGCGTTCCATCCCGGGTGACCGGCGTGAATTCTTCCATACGCCCGAGGATATCTACGCCATTGTCCGCACGCTGGTGGATGAGCGAAAGAAGCGCGAGATCGACCCGACCCTCTCCGTTCTGCGCGAATTGCTGATGCGCTCGCCCGAAAGCGAAAGCGAGCGGCATGCGCAGGCGCGCATCCGCGAGATGCATGAACTCATCGAGCTGCTCACGAATTGGTACGCCGATGTGCAGAAGCTCGAGACCGAGCGTCTCATCCAGCTCCTGAGCCTCGGTTCGAAGATCGTGAAGGTGCTGGACATGAAGGACCGGCTCTTCGCGCTGCCCGGCGGCAAGCGCAACCCCGCCGGCAAGGAAGGTTGACGCCCATGGAACCGAATTCTCTGGACCCGATCCTGCTCGCCCGCATCCAGTTCGGCGCGAATATCTCCTTTCACATTCTCTTCCCCACCATCACCATCGCGCTGGGCTGGGTGCTGCTCTTCATCAAGCTGCGCTTCAACGCCACGCAGGACGAGGCGTGGATGAACGCCTACCGGTTCTTCGTGAAGGTGTTCGCGCTCTCATTCGCGCTGGGCGTGGTCTCCGGCATCACCATGAGCTTCCAGTTCGGCACCAACTGGCCGGGCTTCATGGAGCGCGTCGGGAACATCGCCGGCCCGCTTCTGGCCTATGAGGTTCTGACGGCCTTCTTCCTCGAGGCGACCTTTCTTGGCATCATGCTTTTCGGCTTCCGCCGCGTGCCGAACTGGGTGCACACCATGGCGACATTCCTCGTCGCCTTCGGCACCACGATGTCTGCCTTCTGGATCCTCGTGCTGAATTCGTGGATGCACACGCCCGCCGGTTTCGAACTGCGCAACGGCGTTGCGCATGCCACGGATTGGTGGGCGATCATCTTCAACCCCTCCATGCCCTATCGCCTCGCGCATATGCTGCTGGCCTCGGGGCTCACCTGCGCCTTCCTCATCGCCGGTCTCTCGGCCTGGCGCTGGCTGCGCGGCGATCAGGGGCGCGATGTCGCTGTCGCCCTTCGCCTCGGCGTGACACTCGGCGCGGTGCTGATCCCGGTTCAGATCCTCGTGGGCGATCTCCACGGCCTCAACACGCTGGAACATCAGCCTGCCAAGGTGGCGGCCATGGAGGGCAACTGGGAGACGCGTGGAAACGTGCCGCTCGTGCTCTTCGCGATTCCCAACGAGCGAGAGCGGCGCAACGATTACGCGATCGAAATTCCCAATGGCGCGAGCCTGATCCTGAAGCATGATCCCGCCGGCGTGGTGCCGGGCCTGAACGCGTTTGAAGGCAAGCACCCGCCCGTCGCGCCGGTCTTCTATGCCTTCCGCGTGATGGTGGGGATGGGCCTGGCCATGCTCGCGATCAGCTGGGTCGGCAGCTACTTCCTCTGGCGACGCGGGCACCTGCCCCGGCTTCTCGCCTATGGCTTCGTGGCGATGACCTTCTCCGGCTGGATCGCCACGCTCGCCGGCTGGTATGTCACCGAGATCGGGCGGCAGCCCTGGCTGGTGACGGGCGTGCTCACCACCGCGCAGGCCGCTTCAGCCGTGCCTGCCGGCATGATCGGCACGACGCTCGCCATGTATCTCGCGATCTATGTGGTGCTGCTTGTCGCCTATGTCTCGGTGCTGTTCCACCTCGCGAAAAAGGGCGGGAACCCGGCATCCGCCCCGATGCCCGCGCCCACCCGCCTGCAACCGGCGGAGTGACGGCCATGACGCTCATCGCCGATCACCTCCCGCTGATCTTTGCAGGCCTGATGGCGGTATCGATCCTCGCCTATGTCATCCTCGACGGTTACGATCTTGGCGTCGGCATGCTGATGGCGCAGGGCAACCGCGCCGAGCGCGACCGGATGATCGCGACCATCGGCCCGTTCTGGGATGCGAACGAAACGTGGCTGGTGCTGGGGATCGGCCTTTTGCTCGTGGCCTTCCCGGCCGCGCATGGGCTGATCCTCACGCAGCTCTACCTTCCCGTGGCGCTGATGCTCCTCGGCCTCACCTTGCGGGGCGTGGCCTTCGAATTCCGCGTGAAGGCGCAGTTGCGCTATCAGGGCGCCTGGGACTGGGCTTTCATCGGCGGCTCGCTGCTGACGGCCCTCACACAGGGCTACAT
>NZ_JBJTDY010000089.1:0-3865 GCF_046092605.1 Rhabdaerophilum sp.
AACCAGCGGCATTCCTCCAGCTCTTCCTCGTCCTTGACGATATCGAAGCTCGTGGCTTCCGCCACAGCACCGATCATCAGCGACATCGGCAGCGGCCAGGGCTGGTTCAGCACCACGCGCACGCGCCCGATGTCGAGCCCAGCCTCCTCCTTGCATTCGCGGCGCACGGCGGCCTCGATGGTCTCGCCCGGCTCCACGAAGCCCGCGAGGGTGGAATAGGTGTTCGGAATGAAGCGTGCCTGCCGGCCGAGCACGCAGCGATCCCCATCGACAATGAGCATGATGACGACGGGATCGGTTCGCGGGAAATGCTGCGCGCCGCAGGCCGCGCAATCTCGCCGCCAGCCGCCCTGCGTCAGCGCGGTGGGGGCCCCGCAATTCGAGCAGAAGCGGTGTTTCCAGTGCCAGAGCGTGAGCGCCTTGCCCTCCGCGATGGCACCAAGATCCGCCGGCGAAACCGGTCGCTCCACCGCCACCTGCCGCACGCCCATCAGCACGAGGCCCGCCTCGGCTTTCAGAACTTCCTCGATCGCGGGATCGATGAACTGCGCGAAACGGGGGGAGCCCTTCTCGATGCCGAGGAAAATCCGCTCGCGATGAAACCCGGCTTCCGGCAACTCACCTGCATCGAACAGGGCATCGAGCATCTCGCCGCGCTTCGCCAGCACCACCTGATCGCCGCAGAAGGCGTAGAAGCGCGCTTGGGGCCTTGCTTCCAGCTGCGCCAGTTCTTCTGCCCGGCTCCTGAGATGCGCGGCACGGTCCAGCGTCGCATGGGCAAAGCCGAGGGTCCGGGGAGGGGCACCCTCCTGCAGGAGGGGCCAGTCGAAATCACTCATGCGGAAAGTCCCAGCGCCTTCTCGAAACGGTCGATCAGCGGGCCGACCATGTGCGGCGGGTAAGGCACGCGCTCGCCCTTGCCCCAGACCGGGCCGGGCCAGGCCTCGTCCGACACGTAGCGCGCGATGACATGCACGTGAAGCTGGCGCACCACATTGCCGAGCGCGCCGACATTGATCTTGTCGGGTTTCGAGACATCGCGAACAACCATCTGCGCCAGCGCGATTTCCTCCATCAGTTCCAGACGCTCTTCAACGGGAAGGTCGATGAACTCGGCCATATCCGGCCGGCGCGGCACGAGGATGAGCCAGGGGTAGCGCGCATCATCCATGAGGAGCACGCGGCAGAGCGGCAGGTCGCCGATCTCGTAAGCATCGGCCTCAAGCCGCGCGTTGAGTTGAAATCCCTGTGCGCGAGTCATGCATCACCCCCTCCGCTGGCCCCGTTCTAGCGCCTTGCCGGGGCGGCTGGCGAGCGGGAAAAACGCGCCTCGGATCGGCTCGGCCTCGCTTGTTTTCGGCCGCGAGATCGCCCATATAGCGAACGGGAGGTTGGCGGTGGACGCATCCCTCGCCAACCGGGTCAGGTCCGGAAGGAAGCAGCCCCAACGAGACCGAGCGGGTTATTGTCCAGCCTCCCACCCCTTCCCCTGCCGGGCCGAGAAGGCCAGTGTGTTGAACGGCGGGCGGGTTTTGGGCTGGGACAGCGCGAGCGGCACGGAGGGAGGGATCATGGCGAATTCCGATCTTCCGATCTCCGACCTTCCCGATGCCGAAAATGGCGGCGCCTATCGCGTTCTCGCCCGCAAATATCGCCCGCAGAGCTTCGTTGACCTGATCGGCCAGGGCGCAATGGTGCGCACGCTGCGCAATGCCTTTTCCACGAACCGCATCCATCAGGCCTATATTTTCACTGGCGTGCGCGGCGTGGGGAAGACGACGACCGCGCGCATTCTCGCCCGTGCGCTGAACTACGAAACCGAAGGCGTGAAATCCCCGCAGATCGACATGCCGACCTTGGGTCTTCATTGCGAGGCCATCATGGAAAGCCGGCATGTCGACGTGATCGAGATGGACGCGGCTTCCAATACCTCGATTTCCAACGTGCGCGAGATCATCGAGGCCGCGCGCTACAAGCCGGTTTACGCGCGCACCAAGGTCTACATCATCGACGGAAGTGCACATGCTCTCCACCGCCGCCTTCAACGGCCTGCTGAAGACGCTGGAAGAGCCGCCGCCGCATGTGAAATTCCTGTTCGCGACGACCGAAATTCGCAAGGTCCCGGTCACCGTTCTTTCGCGATGCCAGCGCTTCGACCTCCGCCGGATCGAAGCCGAGGAGATGATCGCCTATCTCGAAGGCATTGCCGGAAAGGAGCGGGTGCAGATCGAGCGCGAGGCGCTGGGCCTGATCGCGCGCGCCTCTGAAGGCTCGATGCGCGATGCCATCTCGCTGATGGATCAGGCGATTGCCCATGGCGGCGGGAAGGTCGAGGCGGAAGCCGTGCGGGCCTCGCTCGGCCTTGCGGATCGCAGCCGCATCATCGACCTTTTCGAGGCGGTGATGAAGGGCGATATCGCCCGCGCGCTGACCGAATTCGAAAGCCAGTATGATTCGGGCGCCGACCCGGTGGCGATTCTCACCGACCTCGCCGAATTCGTGCATGTCGTGACGCGCCTGAAACTCACGCCTGAGAGCCGCAAGGACGCGGCCCTCTCCCCCGGCGAGCGCGAGCGGGGCGCGGCCTTCGCGGCAGCGCTCACCATTCGCCCGCTCACCATGGCGTGGCAGATTCTGCTCAAGGGCCTGCAGGAGGTGCAATCCGCCTCGCGGCCCAAGATCGCGGCGGAGATGGTGCTGATCCGGCTCGCCTATGCGGCCGATCTGCCGGGGCCGGCCGAGATCATCCGCGACTTGCGGAATGGCAATATCGGCGCTCCTCCAGGGGGGGGCATGCCGGCGGGCGGTGCGGTTGCCGCGCCCCGCGCCAGCGCGCCGGCGATGGGCGAGCCCGGTGCGCCGCGCATGGTCGCGGGAGGCGGCGCGATGCAGCGCCCGGCGATGCGCGCGGAAGCGCAGGCCATTCCCTCCAACCTGCCGCAGAGCTTCGAGGCAGTCGCAGCGCTTGCGGAAGCCAAGCGCGATATCCGCCTGCAATTGGCGCTGACCCGTGACGTTCGCCTGACACGTTTCGAGCCTGGGCGGATCGAGTTCATCCTCGAACCGCATGGCGAGGTGGACCTGCCCAATCGCCTGCTGCGCGCGCTGCTCGGTTGGACCGGCCACCGCTGGGGCGTGACAGTGGTCGACGCGCCGCCCGGCCCGCTGCCGCCGACCTTGCATGAAATCGCCGAGGAGAAGCGCGCGGAGGAGCGGCGCGGCGTGCAGAACAAGCCCGCCATTCAGGCGGTTCTGAAGCATTTCCCGGGCGCCGAGATCGTGCAGATCGAGGAAGCCCGCGCGACCCCCGCCGCCGAGGCCGCACCGAACGAGACCGACGAGCCTCCGGATTTCACCGATCTCGAATTCAGCGACGACGATCTCTGATCGGTTCGCCAAGCAGGAGTGAACCATGCGCGACATTATGGGCATGATGAAGGAAATGGCTGGTCTCAAGGCCAAGATGGAGGCCATGCAGGCCGAACTTGACGAAACACTCGTCGAGGGGCAATCGGGCGCGGGCCTCGTGAAGGTGACGCTCTCCGCCAAGGGCGCGCTGAAGGCGGTGTCGATCGATCCCGAACTCCTGAAGCCCGAGGATCGCGAGATGGTCGAAGACCTGCTGCTTGCGGCCCATGCCGATGCGCGCACGAAAACCGAAAACGTGATCGCCGGGAAGATGCAGGCGCTGACCGGTGGGCTGCCGCTGCCGCCCGGCTTCAAGCTGCCGTTCTGAGCGAAGGGCATTGACGATTGGGGCCGTCATTGCGAGGAGTGAAATGAAGAAGCAATCCAGTCCTTTTCTCTGGATTGCAGCTTCAGCCGCTTCGCGTCTTCCTCGCAATGACGTCTTCTTGCGGACATC
>NZ_JBJTDY010000090.1:0-18757 GCF_046092605.1 Rhabdaerophilum sp.
AATCACGAGGGCGCGGGGCAGGCGCGATATCGCGCCCTCGTGATTCGCAAGGCGGCGAAAGCGCTTGGCTTTTCCGCATTGGCTAGTGCATGACGAAAGCAATCATGTCCGAACCCCAATCCATCCTCCTTCTCGCGCTCGTGTTCCTGGGCGCGGCGGTGATCGCCGTCCCGGCCTTCCGGTTCGCCGGGCTCTCGGCCGTGCTCGGCTATTTCGTGGCAGGGCTGGCGATCGGCCCATCGGGCTTCGGCCTGTTCCGCGATGCCAATGCGCTGCGCTCCTTTGCCGAACTCGGCGTGGTGATGTTCCTTTTCGTGATCGGGCTCGAACTGAAGCCTTCGAAACTCCTTTCGATGCGCCGGGATATCCTGATCTTCGGCGTGGCGCAGATGGTGTTGTCGGGCGTGCTGATCGCCGCTGCGCTGTGGCTCCTTGGCTTCAAGGGCGCGGGTCTTGCCGCTGTGGCCTTCGCATTCGCGCTTTCCGCCACGGCAATCGCCCTGCAGATGCTCGAGGAACGCGGCGCCATGGGCTCGGCCTATGGCCAGAAGAGCTTCGCGGTGCTGCTCTTCCAGGATATCGCCGTGGTGCCCTTCCTGGCGATCCTGCCGCTTTTCGCGCTCACGCAGTCGAAAGCGGATTCGGACGGTTTCTGGAGCCATCTCGACGAGATCGGCATGGCTGCCGCTGCCGTGCTGGCGCTGGTTCTGGCCGGGAAATTCCTGCTCAATCCGTTCTTCCGGCTGCTGGCAAAGGCCAATGCCCGCGAGATCATGACGGCCGCTGCCTTGCTGCTGGTTCTGGGCTCGGCCGAACTGATGCACAAGGCCGGACTTTCGGCCGCGCTCGGCGCCTTCATCGCCGGGCTGATGCTGGCCGAGAGCAATTTCCGCCACCAGCTCGAAGCGGATATCGAGCCCTTCCGCGGTCTCCTGCTTGGCCTGTTCTTCATGAGCGTCGGGATGGGTCTTGACACCGCGATCATCCGCGCGAACCTGCCGGCGATCCTCGGCGGCGCGATAGGGCTGATGACGCTGAAGATCCTGCTCGTCTTCGTTCTGCTGCGCGCGGGCAAGCTGGGCTTCTCGAATTCCGTGCGCGGCGCGGTTCTGCTCTCGCCTGCGGGCGAATTCGCCTTCGTCATCCTGCCGCTGGCGGCGAGCATCGGGCTGCTGGCCGGCGACATCGCGACCATCTTCTCGGCCATTGCGGCGCTGACGATGTTTTTTGGGCCGATCCTCGCGAAACTCGTGGAGCCCGCCCTTGCCTGGCGCAAGAATCGGCTCGGCAAAGAACCCTCGATGGAAGAGAATTTCGAGGATGCGGATGGCGAGGTGCTGGTGATCGGATTCGGGCGTTTCGGGCAGGTCGTGAATCAGGTCTTCCTCGCCGCCGAGCGCAACGTGACCGTGATCGATCGCAACATCGACCAGATCAAGACCGCCGCCCGCTTCGGCTTCAAGGTCTATTATGGCGATGGTCGCCGTCTTGATGTGCTCCGCGCGGCGGGTGCGGAGCGCGCAAGCGTGATCGCGGTTTGCGTGGATGATCGCGAGGCGGCGTCCGCCATCGCGGAAATGGCGCGGCGCGCCTTCCCTTCCGCGAAGCTCATCGCCCGCGCCTTTGATCGCACCCATGCGCTCGACCTGATGGAGCGCGGCGTGCGGGCACCCTTCCGCGAAACCTTCGACAGTGCCCTGGCCTTCGGTCGCGAAGCTCTCGTCGCCTTGGGCATGCCCGGGGATGAAGCGGATGAATTGCGCGACGATGTTCGTCGTCGGGATATCCAGCGCCTCAACCGCCAGCGTGACGAGGGTCTCTTCGCCGGGATGGACCTTCTCCATGTCGTGAAGGTGACCCCCGAGCCGCTCATTGCTCCGCGTCGCGAGGGCAAGGACATCACCCGGAGGGACAAGGACGAGTCCCGCGAGCAGCAGGCGCGAGAAGGCGTCGCGGGGGAATCCTCGTGAGCGTGCCCGCATCGCCCGATCTCGCGCCGTTTACTCACGGCTCCACGCTCCGCCACGTGCTGACCATGACCGGCACCGGTGCCGTCGGCCTGATGGCGATCTTCCTCGTCGATTTCCTGTCGCTCTTCTATGTCTCGCTGCTGCGTGACGACCGGCTGACCGCGGGCGTGGGCTATGCCACGACCATCCTGTTCGTGGCGATTTCCGTGAATATCGGCTCGATGATCGCCGGTTCCGCGATGGTCGCCCGCAGGCGCGGCGCGCTGGATGAGGAAGGCGCCCGGCGCATCGCCTCAACTTCCCTCGTGCTGGCCATTCTGGTGGGCGTCGCGGTGAGTGGCGGGTTGCTGGCGGCCATGCCCTGGATGCTGCCGAAGCTCGGCGCGACGGGCGTGCCCCTGGAAGTGGCCGAACGCTTCCTCTGGATCACGCTGCCGGCCAACGCGCTGATGGCCGTGGGCATGGCTCTTTCGGGTTTTCTGCGTGCCGTGGGCGATCCGCGCCGGGCCATGAATGTCACCTTGTTCGGCGGGCTGGTGACGGCCGTGGCCGATCCGTTCTTCATCTTCGCGCTGAAGCTCGGCACGGATGGCGCGGCGCTGGCCACCGTCGTGTCGCGGCTGGTGTTCATGGCGGTCGGCCTGCATGGCATCGTGATGGTGCATCGCCTGCTGCGGCGCCCGAGGCTCGACGAGATTCGAGCCGATGCGAAGCCCTTCTTCGATATCGCTCTTCCGGCGATCCTCACGAATGTCGCCACGCCCGTCGCCGCGCTCTTCGTCTATCGCATCCTCGCACCCTTCGGCGCCGAGGCGATTGCCGCGAGCACGATCATCGACCGGCTGACACCGCTTGCCTTCGGCGTGCTCTTCGCGTTGTCCGGTGCCGTGGGGCCGATCCTCGCGCAGAATCTCGGCGCGCGGCAATATGGCCGGCTGCGGCAGGCTCTGCGCGATGCTCTGCTCTTTGCGCTGGTCTACTGTCTCCTGGCCTGGACCATCCTGTTCCTGTCGCGCCATGCGATCGCCGGCATGTTCGGCGTAAGCGGCCTGACGGCGCAATATGTGGCTTTCTTCTGCGCGATTTCCGGGCTCGCCTGGCTGTTCAACGGCTTCCTGTTCGTGGCGAACGCAGCCTTCAACAATCTGGGCTTCCCGCTCTATTCCACAGCCTTCAACTGGGGGCGCGCGACGGCCGGCACGATCCCGGTCGCCTGGCTCGGCGCGCATTTCGGAGGCGTCGAGGGCGCGATGATCGGTGTCGCGCTGGGGTCGATTGCCTTCGGTACGGCGGGGCTCGTGACTGCCTTCCGCGCCATCGCGCGGATCGAGGCGCAGGGCCACCCGCCGGATGAGCGCTGAGCCGCATTGCGCATGGACCGGCATGCGCCTAACCTGATGCCGAACAGTTGCCGGGGGAGTTGGACGATGCTGAACCTTTTCGAGATCATGCAGAACGCGCAGGGCGGCAACGCCTACCAGAACCTCGCGAAACAGTTCGGCATCGGGTCGGATCAGGCGCAGAAGGCGGTCGAGGCGCTTCTCCCCGCTTTCTCGATGGGGCTGCAGCAGCAGACCCAGACCATCGAAGGCTGGCAGAACATGCTGGCCTCGCTGGGGCAGGCGCGAAATAGCGCGCAGTTCTTCGATTCCGGTGGGGCTGGCATTCCCGATCATCTCGAGAACGAAGGACAGAACGCGCTGGGCGCGATGTTCGGCAACCCGGAAACCACTGAGGCCGTGGCTCGGCAAGCCGCTCAATTCGCCGGCCTGCCGGTCCAAATGATGCAGCAGATGCTCCCGGTCATCGCCTCGATGGTGATGGGCGGGCTCTTCAAGGGCGCGATGAATGGCGGCCTTGGCGGCGTCCTTGGCGGCATGTTCGGCCAGCCCGCGCCCACACCGCAGCAGCAGGCCGGCAACATGCTGGAGACCTTTTTCGGCAGCTTCTTCGGCGGGCGCGCACCCCAGCCGCTGCCGGACCCGCAGGATCCTGTCGCGGCAGGCCTCGATATGCTGAAGGGCATGTTCCAGACCGGGCAGGAGGTGCACACCGCGCAGATGGAAGCGCTGTCCCAGATTTTCCAGCAGGTCACCCGCCGGTAAAGGACAGGCGCGGGGAAGAACCCGCAGCTTTCGTTTCGAAACCTCAAAAAAGAAGCGCCAGGCTCGGGAGAAAGCCTGGCGCGTCCGGATTGCTGCTGCTTACGCCGACAGGGCGGGCCGGCTGGAGGGGAGTCGAGCCGGCCGGGCAATACGACCCTGGCTCACGTTCGCCTGGTGTTTTTCTCGGAGGCAATCCTCAAGGCTCTGCCGGGGGGAGCGCCCGGACATTTGAGCAAGGTGCTCCGAGGGATCCCGGTGGAGGGGAAGGGAGAGTGCCCCCACCAGATCAGACGGCGTGAGGCCGATATCCTTCAGTGCATGACGGTCCCAATGGGACAGTTCATGCAGCTGGCGACGATTCTGGATCACCCCGACGAACTTGCGGATGCGTTTCGCGGCCGAAAGGCCGAGCGGAACAAGGAAACCGGTGAAGAACGACATGGGTAACCTCCAGGGGTCCGGAAAACCGCCGGATCGAACCGCCGCGCGTTGCGGCAACGTTCTTGACCTACCAAACCTCTCCCTATAAGAGAAACGAATGTTTCTGATGCACTCATCAGCATGAGTGATGACTTGGGATTTCCGGGCCAGCTTGGCCACAAACGGCCTCGGGCAGGCCGAAAACGGGGGATGATCCATGCTGCCGGTTCTGGATAACGATCATCTGCGCACGCTTGTGGCCATTGCCGAAACCGGCTCCTTCACACGCGCGGCGGATATCGTCCACAAGACCCAGAGCGCGGTCTCGATGCAGATCCGCAAGCTGGAGGAGCGGCTGGGTCGCGAGATCTTCGGCAAGGAAGGGCGCGCCGCGAAGCTCACCCCCGATGGCGAAAAACTGCTGGATTATGCCTATCGGATGTTGCGCCTCAACGATGAAGTCATCAGTGCCTTTCGCGGAGACAAGCTCACCGGCAGCGTGAAGCTCGGCGTGCCGGATGATTATGCGGAGCGCTACCTGCCGGAGATCATGGCGCGGTTCACGGCCTCCAATCCCGGTATCGAGGTGGCGGTGGTCTGCGAGCCCACTCCGGCTTTGGTCGAGAACATGCAGGCCTGCGAGATCGATCTCGCCATCATCACCCACTCGAAACAGCGCGACATTGGCGAGATCATCCGCGAGGAGAAGCTCCTGTGGGTTTCCTCGCAGCGCCATTGCGTGCACGAGGCGCGGCCCTTGCCGCTGGCGCTCGGGCGCGATACCTGCGCCTGGCGTCGGTCGGCTGTCGCGCGGCTGGAAGCGCGGGCCGTACCGCATCGCGTGCTCTATACGAGCTGGAACTCCTCGGCCGTCGGCGCGGCCGTGCTCTCGGGGCTCGCGGTGGGTGTTCTGCCGGAAAGCGCGATCCGCCCGGGCATGCGCGTGCTGACGGAACACGAAGGCTTCGATCCGCTGCCCACCGTGAAGATCGCGCTGCTGCGCAATGCCAAGCGGCATGACCATGTGATCGACGCTCTGGCAGACCACATCATTCAGAGCCTCGATAACCTGTCACTAGAACGCGCGGCCGCGACGCGGCTTCAGGCGGCGGAGTAATCAGTAGGCGAGGGCCTCGAAGACCGGTTCCACCGAGCCGTGCCATTCATGCCTGTAGCGGCGGAGCAGCTGCTCCGCCTGCGTCTCGCCCGCCGCGACCAACGCTTCCAGCGGTTCGAGATAGATCGTCTCGTTTCGCCCGCTCCTGTCGAGCCGGTTGCGGCGCTCGAGGCCCTGCCGCGACAGGGCCAGCAATTCCCGCGCGAGATCGAGCACCGAACGGCCGCGGATCTCGGCCCGGAAGCCCTGTGCCGGCACGGCGTCGCGCAAGGCCTGCCGTTCCTCGGCTGTCCAGTCCCTCGCGAGATCCCAGGCCGCTTCCAGGCTGGCGGAATCGTAGAACAGCCCCATCCAGAACGCGCTTTCGGCGCAGATGAAGCCACGCGGGCCGACATCCTGCCCGCGCATCTCGAGATAGCGTTTCAGCCGAACCTCCGGGAAAATGGTCGAGAGATGGTTCGCCCAATCCGAGACATAGGCGCGCTCGCCCGGCAGGCTTTCGAGCGTGCCGGCCAGGAGATGGCGGAAATTCTGGCCGCTCACATCATGGTAATGGTCGCGACGTTTCACGAAATACATCGGAACGTCCAGCGCGTAATCGACATAGCGCTCGAACCCGAAACCGTCCTCGAAAACGAAGGGCAGCATGCCCGCGCGGTGATTATCCGTGTCGCGCCAGATTTCCGAACGCATCGACAATTTGCCGTTCGGTTTGCCTTCGGTGAAAGGGGAATTGGCGAAGAGCGCGGTCGCGATGGGCTGCAGGGCAATGCTCATCCTGAGCTTCTTGACCATGTCGGCTTCGGAGGAGAAGTCGAGGTTGACCTGCACGGTCGAGGTGCGGAACATCATGTCAAGGCCGCGCGTGCCGACCTTCGGCATATAGGCGCGCATGATCCTGTAACGTGATTTCGGCATCACGGGTGTTTCGGCAAGGGTCCAGAGCGGGCTCATGCCGATGCCGAGGAAGCGGATTCCCAAGGGATCTGCCACCTGCTTCAATTGTGCGAGATGCGCGCCGAGTTCCACGCAGGTCTGGTGAATGGTTTCGAGCGGGGCACCAGACAATTCGAACTGACCGCCGGGCTCGAGGCTGATTGCGCCACCCCCGGTGACATCGAAAAGGCCGATGGGCAGGCCATTCTCCAGAATGGGCTCCCAGCCGAGCAGGGCTTGCATGCCATCGAGCAGGGCGCGGATGCCGCGAGGACCCTCATAGCCCACGGGGCGATGAGTCGTGGCGTAAAAGGGGAATTTCTCGTGTTCGGTGCCGATCCGGAACTCGTTCTCGGGCTTGATGCCCTTCTCGAACCACTCGATCAACTCGTGCCGGGTTTCGATCGGAGTGAGATCGATCGTGTCGCGCGCCATCGGCACCCCCGCTTCGTTCGGTTCATCAAGCCGGAACAGGCAACGCGAGACGCGAAGCGAAGCCGGACACGATTTATAGGGATGCCCCGGGCCGAGTTCAATCCGCCCGCCAGTCCCCGATTGCGATCTGCAGGGCGGCAAGCCCGGCTACAACCGCCGTATCAGCGCGGAGGATGCGCGGACCCAGCGACAGCCGGATGACGTTTTTCCGCGCCAGCAGGCGCGTGCGCTCGGCCTCGTCGAAGCCGCCTTCCGGCCCGATCAGCAGCGTAAGCGGACCGGCCGGGGCAACCTGCCGCAGAACCGCGACGGGGTCGGAGGTATGCGCTTCCTCATCACAAAAAATCAGAGCGCTATCAGTGGCTTGAAGATCAAGAAAAGCGTCCAGCGTCATCTCCGGCGCAATCTCCGGCAGGCTGAGGATACCGCATTGCTCAGCGGCCTCGATGGCCCAGGCCCGGAGTTTTTCGGGCTTGAGGCCGCGCATCTGCGTGCGTCGCGTGAGCACGGGCACCATGCGTGCGGCACCCATCTCCACCGCCTTCTGGACGAGGTATTCGAGCCGCGCCGACTTGAGGGGCGCGAAGGCCAGGGTGATGCGCCCCGGCCTGTCCTGCAAGCGGGTTTGCACGCGAATATGAACGGCGCCGGCCTTCTTGCCCAGGAGGTGGAAGGTCGCCTCGAACTCGCCGTCGCGCCCGTTGAACACCAGCAGCCGGCCGCCCTCGGGCATGCGCAGCACATGGGCGAGGTAGTTGAAGGCCTCGGGGGTGAGCGGAATGCGGGCTTCCCGCGCCATTGGGGCTTCGACGAAGAGCCGGTGGGTCGCGAATTCATAGCGGGCCATCGCGTCTCAAACCCTCCGGACAGGCTTTCGTGGCGAAATTTCCGATCCGTTGCCGGAAGCATCCAAGAATCGCCTTGTTTTTTTGTGCAGGATGGCGATTGATCTCGCAAATTCCGCATTGGCCCGTCAACGAGGGGGCGGAATGTTGTCCGAACAGAAAAGGTGCAGGGTCGTTCGATGCTCGGGTGCATGCGTTATGTTCCGGTGGCGCTTCTCTTCTCGGCGGCCCATGCCTTCTCGGTGGTCCATGCCTTCGCCGCGCCGGCCAGTTGCCAGCAGGACTTCCAGAAGCTGAGTGGAGAGCGGCAGGCCGCGATCGAGCGCATCAACAATTTCGGCAAGAAGCGCCCCACCGCCGAGGTGGCGTGCAGCGCCTTCAACACTCTTTCCGGTGTCGAGGCCCGCTTCATCAAGTGGATGACCGAAAACAAGGATTGGTGCCAGATCCCGGAGGATTTCATCGCGCAGCTCAAGGGCGCCAACGGGGCGACATTGCAGGCGCGCGGGCAGGTCTGCACGGCTGCCCGGCAGCAGAAGGAAGACGGCGGCCCGCGTGGCGCGCCCCCGCCCGGCGCCGGCATCCGCCTTCCGAGCGGCGCGTTGTGAGCGGGCCGACACCGGACGCCATCCGCCACCCTGTGGTCGATCGCCTCCCGGCCTGGTCTCTCCCTTATGCGCGGCTCGCCCGGTGGGATCGCCCCATCGGCTGGTGGCTTCTGCTCCTGCCCTGCTGGTGGAGCGCGGCTCTGGCCGCGAAGATGGGTGGCACCTGGCCCAATCTTCTGACCCTTGCGCTGTTCCTGATCGGCGCGATCGCCATGCGCGGAGCCGGCTCCACCTGGAATGACATCACCGATCGCGATCTCGATGCGATGGTTGCCCGCACGCGCGCGCGCCCCATCCCCTCCGGCCAGGTGAGCACGAAGCAGGCTTTCCTGTTTCTTCTGCTGCAATCTCTCGTCGGTTTGGCGGTGCTGCTGAACTTCAACGGTTTCGCCATTCTGGCGGGCTTCGCCGCGCTCGCGCCGGTGGTTGTCTATCCCTTCATGAAGCGCTTCACGAACCACCCGCAGATCGTGCTGGGCCTGGCCTTTGCCTGGGGGGCACTGATGGGCTTCGCGACCGAGCTCGGCCATTGGCCCTGGGCTGCCTTCGCGCTCTATGCCGGCGCTATCCTCTGGGTGATCGGCTACGACACGATCTATGCGCTGCAGGATATCGAGGATGACGCGATCATTGGTATCGGCTCGACGGCGCGCGCCTATGGCGAGCAGGTGCGGCTCTTCATCGCGGCGATGTATGCGGGCACGCTTCTGCTGTTTTTTCTTGCGCTGGACTTGGCGGGTTCAGGCATGATGGGCTGGATTGGCCTTGCGGCTTTCGCAAGCCATCTCAGCTGGCAGGTTGCGGTGCTCCGGCGCGAGGATGCGCAGCAGGCGCTGAAGCTGTTCCGCTCCAACCGGGATGCCGGCCTGCTGCTTTTCGCCGGGCTTGCGCTCGATGCGATGATCTGAAGCGCCAGGCTCAGGGTCGCCGCTTGGACCCGCGCGAACGAGACCTCGGATGCACGGGGTGGTGCGGCGGGCAAACCGGCATCTGCCGTTTCCGGGCGAAGCGCGTGCGCCTTCCGGAAAGCGGCGAGCCGCTGCGGCGCGGAAGGCTTTTCCCCCCCGGCGCAAGCTGGAAAGCCTCAAGCTGGCCCTCGGCCGAGATGACGTAGAGCGGCAGGTTCATCATCTGCCCGAAGCGGCGCCAGAGGGCGATGATATCCGCGCCATCATGCGCGATGTGGAGCGGCGCGCCCAGCACGCCACTCACCAGCACGGGGCGGATCACGCCGATCGGTTGGCCGGCCGGATCCGTCTCGCAGGACAGGGCGAGGCCGGCCGTGCCTTTCGGCGCGCTGCCGAGGCCCGGCGAGGTATTGTCATTCGCGAACCCGGCCATTTCGGCCAGGCGTGATTGCTCGAAGGGAAGAGAGAATTGCATCCCGCCGCCTGTCTGATCTGATCTCTCGGAAAGACCGGCCGGCTGGCCTGCCTTTCCATTCCTGTTGTTGTGTCCGGCTCTGATTGGCCTGATCACGCGGGGAGAATGGGCGGACAGGGCTCGACTTTCCGTCAAGAAGGCTGGTTAAGGGGCGGTATCCTCGGGCCTTAAGGCCTCTTTCCTGTTCTTAAGCTTCACGAAATGTAACCGCGTTCCGCTTGACGCGCGGCCCTCCGCGGCCCACAACCCGAAGCGTGTCCGGAACATCGCCCATGGCCGAAAAGCCGCCGCTTCCCATCCTGCTTTGCGCGCCGCGCGGCTTCTGCGCCGGTGTCGTACGGGCCATCGATGTGGTGGAGGAAGCGCTGCGGAAATATGGAGCTCCGGTCTATGTCCGCCACGAGATCGTGCATAACCGCTTCGTGGTGGATAGCCTGAAACGCAAGGGCGCGATCTTCGTCGATGAACTCGATGAAATCCCCGAGACACAGGCGCCTGTGATCTTTTCCGCCCATGGCGTGCCGAAATCCGTGCCGCAAACCGCCAGGAACCGCCGGCTCTTTTCGATCGACGCGACCTGCCCACTGGTCACCAAGGTGCATCGCGAGGCGGAAATCCACTTCAAGCGTGGCCGCACGATTATTCTCGTGGGCCATGCGGGCCACCCGGAAGTGGTGGGCACCATGGGCCAGTTGCCGGCCGGCATGGTGCATCTGGTGGAAACCGAGGCTGATGTGGCGAGGCTTGCTTTCCCGCCCGGCACAGCGCTTGCCTTCGTGACACAGACCACGCTCTCCGTGGATGATACCGCAGCGATCGTGGCCGCCCTGAAGGCGCGCTTCCCGGAGATCGCGGCGCCGCACAAGGAAGATATCTGCTACGCCACCACCAACCGGCAAGAGGCCGTGAAACGTGTCGCACCGCTGGTGGAAGCGCTGATCGTGGTTGGTTCGCCGAATTCCTCGAACAGCCAGCGCCTGCGCGAGGTGGCCGAGCGTTCGGGTTGCACGAAGACCGCGCTCGTGCTCCGCACGGATGAAATCGACTGGTCGGTTTTCGGCGACATTCGCTCGCTCGGCATCACCGCCGGCGCTTCCGCCCCGGAAGTGCTGGTGGAGGAGATCATCGCCGCCTTCGCACAGCGTTTCGACGTCAGCGTGGAAACCGTCTCCACGGCCGATGAAAGCGTGTTCTTTCCGCTTCCCCGCCAGTTGCGCGAAGCAGCAACAGCCTAGAGCTCACTCCGATCGGATGGAAAGAGGCCGTTCGCTCTCATTCCTCATTGTTTCACGCATTTTCTGCGACCAGCCGGTATCCACTGGATCGGAAAATGCTCTATGCATTCAGCAGCAAAGCCACGCCAGCCACGATGAGCGCAAGGCCGATCCCCTCGCGAAGGGTCGGCTTCTCGCGGAAGAGCCGGCCCGAGACGAGACGTGCAAAGAACACCTCGATCAGCGCCAGCGTGCGCACCTTCGCCGCCGAGGTGTGCGAGAACCCCAGAAACCTGAATTGCGAGGCGAGAGCACCCATGAACCCTGCGAGAAGCGACGGCTTCCACGCGCCGATGATCGCGCGCAAGGCCGGTCGATCAAGGATGGCGAGGTAGAGCGTCAGCAGGCCCGCCTGCAGGCCAAGCCCAAGGGCGAGCACGGTGGAAGCGCGGATCGCGAAGTTGCCTCCCGGCAACCCATGGATGCCGGCACGAAAGCCGATGGCCGAAAGCGCGAAAAAGGCTGCGCTCACCAGCCCGTAGCCCAGGGCTTCCACGGACCAGCCCTCACCCTTCCTCGCGGGCCAGGCCGTGAGCAGCACGCCGAAGGTGGCGATCCCGATGGCCGCGAGCGCCATCGGTGCCAGCCATTCGCCCAGGAAGATCAGCCCGAACAGGGCCACGAGCACCGGCTCGGTCTTGGTGTAGGCGGTCGCGACCGTGAAGGATCTGAGCCGCATCGCCTGAAGCATCAGGCCCGTCGCGGCAATCTGCGACAGGGCGGCGCCGAGCACCACCGGCAAAACGCCGGCCGGAATAGGCGGCACGGACTCGCGCACGAGGAGGCTCATGCCCGCCAGAAACACCAGCGCGAAGGGAAAGCCGAACAGAAAGCGCACATGCGTGGCGCCCACCACGCCCACGCGCTCCACCAGATCGCGCTGCATGGCATTGCGCAAGGTCTGGGCGGCCGCGGCCATCACGGTGAAGACGGCCCAGAGCATGGTGGATTCCTTCTCTCCGGAGGCCCGGCCATGTTTGACGAGCCCGCGCGGCAAGGCGTATCACGCTTGTCAAGATTCTGTCACGCCCGCGCGCGACGAAGGGGAGATCCCGTCCCATGGCCGTCTATACCGATGTCAGCGCCGAGGATCTGGGCGCCTTCCTCGCGGCCTATGATCTCGGCGGCCTGCTCTCCTTCAAGGGCATTGCGGAGGGGGTGGAGAACTCGAATTTCCTGATCGAGACCGAGCGCGGCCGCTTCATTCTCACGCTCTACGAGAAGCGCGTGAAGGTGGAGGATCTACCCTTCTTCCTGGGGCTGATGGGCCATCTCGCGGATCGCGGCATCCATTGCCCGCTGCCGGTGAAGGCACATGACGGCAAAGCACTTCGCACGCTGTGCGGGCGGCCGGCGGCGATTGTCACCTTCCTTGAAGGTGTCTCCTATCGCCGCCCGACGGCCGTGCAATGCACGGCGCTCGGCGAGGTTCTGGGCCGGCTGCATGAAGCCGGCAAGGGTTTCGCGATGCATCGCGAGAATGCACTCTCGGTCTCGGGGTGGCGCCCGCTGGCGGAGGCCGCTGCAAGCCGGGCCGATACGGTCGCGCCCGGCCTTGGCGCCGCTGTCGCGCGCGAACTGGAAGAGCTCGAGGGCCATTGGCCGCGCAACCTGCCGCAAGGCGTGATTCATGCGGATCTCTTCCCCAACAACACGCTCTTCGTGGGCGATACGCTTTCAGGCGTGATCGACTTCTATTTTGCCTGCAACGATGCGCTGGCCTATGATCTTGCGATCTGTCTCAATGCCTGGTGTTTCGAGGCGGATTTCTCGTTCAACCTCACGAAGGGGCGCGCGATGATTGCCACCTATCGTGCGCGCCGGCCGCTGAACGGCGCCGAGATCGAGGCCCTGCCGGTGCTCTGCCGGGGTGCGGCTTTGCGCTTCCTGCTCACGCGGCTCGTGGATTGGCTGAACGTGCCGCCGGGCGCGCTGGTGCGGCCGCTCGACCCGCTGGAATACTGGAAGAAGCTCCGCTTTCATCAGGCGGTGGATGATGCCTCGGCCTATGGGCTCGCCCTGTGAGCAGCACGGAAGCGGTTGAAATCTGGACCGATGGCGCCTGTTCGGGCAATCCCGGCCCCGGAGGCTGGGGCGCGATCCTGATCTATGGCGAGGTGCAGAAAGAGATGTCCGGCGCGGAGCCGGAAACCACGAATAATCGCATGGAGTTGCAGGCGGCCATCGCTGCGCTTTCCGCGCTGAGGCGCCCCTGCAAGGTCATCCTCCACACCGACAGCCAATATGTGAAGGGCGGCATCACCGGCTGGATCTTCGGCTGGAAGAAGAATGGCTGGCGCACGGCCGACAAGAAGCCCGTGAAGAATGTCGATCTCTGGCAGGCGCTCGACGAGGCCATCCGCCGCCACGAGATCGAATGGCGCTGGGTGAAAGGCCATGCGGGCAACGAAATGAATGAGCGCGCGGATGAACTCGCCCGCGAAGCCATCAAGGCGATGCGCGAGGGAAAAAAGACCGCGGGTGGCAACGCCGCGGCCTGAGATTCCCGGTTCACCATGCATTCTCCGCGGCCGATCGGCCGGGAAACCTGCCGCGATCAGAGCTGGCACATCAGCGTTTCGGCGGAGGAGAGGTTCACCGCGCCGCGCTCGACCTCGATGTTGATCTTGTCGACCACGCCATCCTTCACGAGCATGGAGCAGCGCTTGAGGCGCGTTCCAAATCCCACGACCGAGATATCGGCATCGAGCCCGGTCGCCTTGGCGAATTCGGCGTTTCCGTCGGAGAGGAAGCGGATCTTGCCGGAGGCACCGGTTTCCTCTTCCCAGCGCTGCATCACCCAGGGATCGTTCACGGCGATCACGACGATCTGGTCCACGCCCCTGGCCTTGAAGTTCTCCGCCTCCTTCAGGAAGCCCGGCAGGTGGGTCTTGTGGCAGGTCGGCGTGAAGGCACCGGGCACGCCAATGATCACGGAGGTCTTGCCGCCGAACACTTCGGACGTGGTGAGCGGTTTGGGGCCGGCCTCGCCGATCACGAAAAACTTCACATCGGGGAGACGATCTCCGGCGGCGATCGGCATGGGACACCTCAGGTTGAGACATTCGGAAAACGACGTCAAAGAACGACGCCTCACGTAACTATGGCGAAGTGTCATTCCCGTCGAGGTCCAGAAAACCCTCATAGGGCTCTTTCTTCGAGCCGAAGGTAAAGCGCACCGGGCCGAAGCGCTTGTCATCGCCCGGCGGAGGCTGGCCCTTGAGCACCACCTGATAGCGGCCGGGCGCCACTTGAACCGGCGCCTTGATGTGGAGATAGCCGCGCGATTCCGCAAAGACCGCGAAATCTTCCAACTCCGCATCATGCCGGATGTCCAGCGTGAAGACCGGCCTTTCGCCCGCATCGCGCCGCTCGATGCGCATGCGCGCGGCAAGATCCGCCGGGGAAAGGCGGTTCGGCACCCGTGCTTCCGCGTGGCGGATCGCATCGATCACATCATTGCCTACGGGATGCCCCCCTTCGAGGTGGAGATGAGCAGAAAGCGGAATGCAGATCGTGCCGCAAACGGCGAAATCGAGCTTGAGCGAGAGCGAAAGCGGCCCGTTTCCGGTCTTTTTCGCGCTGAAGGGCAGGATGACGTCTGTCTTGTAGCCCCAGGCCTGCCCCCCCGCGCCATCATCGAAACGCGTGGGCATGGGAAAGCGCACCTCGAAATCGGATGCCCCTTTCGAACCCGCGAAATCGAAAATCGGCGGAACGCCGGAATCGCCAGGATTGCGCCAATAGGTCTTGTAATCCGGCATGAGGCGAATGCCGATGCCGCCGCGAATCACCATGTCTCCGGGGGCGGGTTCGATCAGCAGGAGCCGCAAGCGGACCTCGCGGAACTCTGCCCATGCCGAAGCTCGCGCGCCGCCCGCAAGCGCGGGAACAAGGGAGAGCAGCACGGCGAAAATGGCGAGCAACCAAGGCATGAACGCCATATTGCGCCGCAGAAGTTCAAAAACCACCCACATTCCCGTGAGGAAGCCTTTTCGACGCAGCACTTTCCCGCAGAGCCCCTTGGCAAGCGCGTCCACACTTGCAAAACTGTCAGAATGAAACTCGACAAGATCCGCGGCGGTGGCAAGAAAGGGTTTCTCGATGGGCACCTGCTCATCGCGATGCCATCCATGCCGGACGAGCGCTTCTCCCGTAGCGTGATCTATATCTGCGCCCATTCCGATGAAGGCGCGATGGGCCTTGTTGTCAACCGACGAGCACAGAACCTGAACTTCCCGGAATTGCTGGTGCAGCTCGATCTGATCTCGCGCGATCAGGCGATCCGCCTGCCAGAGCGGGCAGCAAGCACGGCCGTGCTCTCGGGCGGGCCGGTGGAGCCCACGCGGGGCTTCGTGCTGCATTCCGCCGATTTCGCCATCGAGAATTCCACCTTGCCCGTTTCCGGGCAGATCGGGCTGACGATCACGGTCGATATCCTGAAAGCCATCGCCCGTGGCGAGGGGCCGGATCGTGCGCTTCTCGCGCTTGGCTATTCCAGCTGGGCGGCGGGGCAGCTTGAAACCGAACTCCAGGCCAATGCCTGGCTGCATGCGCCGGCCACGGAAGACCTGCTGTTCGGTGCGGATCAGGAACGGAAATACGATGCAGCCCTGCGCATGCTGGGCATCGACCCCGTTTTCCTTTCCAGCGAGGCCGGGCACGGGTAAAGCATCTCAGGCTGCGCTCGAAAGCCCGATGAGCTTGCGCGCCTGATCAATGCTGATCGCCGCTCCGAACACGTAGCCTTGCGCGAACTGGCAGCCCAGCTGGAAGAGTTCCACCGTATCAGCCTCGGATTCGGCCCCCTCCGCCACGATATCCATCCCGAGATCCTGCGCGAGGCCTACGATGGAACGCAGGATGAGCGGACGTTTGCCGGTCTCGTCGTGCCGCACGAAACTCTGGTCGATCTTCAGCGTGTCGAAGGGGAAGCGCTGGAGATAGGAGAGCGAAGAGAAGCCCGTGCCGAAATCGTCAAGCGCGAGGCCGACACCAAGCTCGCGTGCCTTTTCGAGGATTTGCGCCGCATATTCCGGGTTTTCCATCACCAAGGTCTCGGTGATCTCGAGCTTCAGCGAGCCTCGCGCGCAAGGGTGACGCAGGAGCACGTTCTTGAGATCCTGCAGGATATCCTGCCGGATGAGCTGGCGACTGGAGACATTCACGCTCGCGAAGATCGGCGGATCGACGACGAGGGATTGCTGCCAGGCGGAGAGTTCGCGCGCCGTCGTTTCCAGCACGAAGAGGCCGATATCAACGATCAGGCCACTCTCTTCCGCGATCGAGATGAACTCACCCGGCGGCAATCGGCCGAGGCGCGGATGGTTCCAGCGGATCAGCGCCTCGAAACCGGCGATGGAGCGATCCTCCAGCCGCACGATCGGCTGGAACTGCACCTCCAGCTCGTTGCGCTCGATGGCGCGACGCAGATCGTTCGAGAGGCTGAACCGGTCATGCGGCGTGTTGCGCATGGAGCCTCGGTAGATCTCCACGCGATCGCGCCCCGTCCGCTTGGCGTGAATTGCCGCCAGCTCCGCATTGCGGATGAAGGCTTCCTTGTCATTCAACGAGGTTTCATCCAGCAGCGCCACCCCCACCGAGCCGGTGAGGTAGATCTGCCGCTCGCCATGTGTGATGGGGGTCGACACGGCGCGCCGCACCAGATCGGCCAGCGCGACAACGCGCTGCGGCTCCTGTTCGGAAAGCACGACGAGCGCGAAACTGTCGCCGGAAATGCGCGCCAGCGTGTCGCCCGGCCGGACCACGCGGGCGAGCCGCCGGGCGATGGTGAGCAGGATGATGTCGCCGGCCGAAACACCCACGGATTCGTTCACCTGCTTGAACCGGTCGATATCGAGCAGGATCAGCACCGGCTTGCGCGCACCCGCGCCACCATGCCGCGCGTTGATCAGCGAGGTCTCGAGGCGATCGAGCAGCAGGCGGCGGTTCGGAAGACCGGTCAGGTGGTCGTGGATCGCATCATGCAGGAGGCGATCCTGCGTGGTGTGCACGGCGGTGACGTCGAGCAGGCTACCGACGATGCGAATCACCTCGCCATCCCGGTTCACCACTGGCCTGGCCTTCAGGCGATACCAGACGGTCGAGCCATCGCGCGCCATCAGGCGGAAATCCTGCCCGATGCGTCCGCGCTTCTGCTCGATCATGGCATCCAGCGCCGCACGATAACGGTCGCGGTCAGCCGGATGGATCACGTTGATGAGCACCGAGGCGCGACCATCCAGCGTGCCCCTTTCGAGGCCCAGATGCATCTCGAGTTCCGGCGAGAGATGCATGTGGTCGTCGCTGACATCCCAGTCGAAGAGGAGGTCGCCGCCGCCCACGAAAGCGAGGGCCTTGCGCTCGGCATCGGGGACCGCGCCGCTGATCACGGCACCGGAAGAGAAGACATTCTGCATCACGGTGAAGGCGATCATCAGCACGATGAGCACGAGGCCCCCCAGCAGGGCAGGGGCAGCCACATCGTTCGTCACCTGCCCGGAAACAACCAAAGCCGCGCCGCCCACCCAGACCAGCAGCAGGAACCAGGTCGGGACCAGCATCATCGCCCGGTCATAGCGGTGGAAGGCGAGATAGACGATGAGCACGAAGCCGATCACGGCGATCACCGCCATCGAGATGCGGGCAATGCCCGAGGCCACGCTGGGATCGATGCTCGACAGCGCAATCAGCGCGCCGAGCAGGCCCAGCCAGACGAGCGTGATATGCCCGTAGCGCGCATGCCAGCGGTTGAGGTTGAGATAGGCGAAGAGGAACACCAGCAAGGTGCCGCCCAGCACCGCTTCCGCGCCGGCGCGATAGATGTTCTCGACCTCCGGCCGGAGCGCGAAGAACCGGCCGATGAAGCCGAAATCAATGCCGAGATAGACGAGGACCGACCAAGCCAGCGCCGCCGAGGCCGGAAAGATCATGGCTGCACGCAGGGTGAGCACGATGGTGAGGAAGATCGCCAGAAGGCCGGCAATGCCGGTCACGATGCCGCGATAGAGCGTCAGAGCGTTGAGCTTGTCCTTGTAGACCTCCGGGTCCCACAGGGTGAGTTCGGGCAGGCGCGAGCCGCGCAATTCGGCCACGAAGGTGACGATCGCGCCGGGTTCGAGCGTGATCGCGAAGAGATCGGCCTCGGTGCCTTCCTCGCGCTCCGGGCGGAAGCCATGGCTCGCCGTGATCGCCTCGATTCGCACCGAGGCGAGATCCGGCCAGAAGACCCCCGAGCCGGCCAGCTTGAAGCGCGGGGCCACGAGCACGCGTTCGATGGTCTCGTTCGAATCGTTCTGCAGCGCGAAGGCGATCCAGCGCGGGCGGGCGCCGGCCTCGCGGGCCTGCACCTCGATGCGGCGCACGATGCCATTCGCGTCGCGCGCGGTCTGGATTTCGAGGCGATCCTCGCGTGACTGGTAGGTCTGGATCGCGGGAAGCAGGTCAATCGCCTCGGATTGTGGCGTGATGCGGATCGCATCGAGCGCGCGCGCGGCGGACAGCGGAGCAAGCAGGGCAAGAAAAAGCAGCACCAGCGCGAGCGGCGAAAAGCGAGGCGCGGCATTGCCGCGAACCTTTCGGGTCGGGGCATATCCGGGGGGGGGGGAAGCAAGGCGCCGCGTCAGGGTCGAGTGGTAACGTCGGGTCTCTCTTGCAGCAAGCGC
>NZ_JBJTDY010000091.1:0-14196 GCF_046092605.1 Rhabdaerophilum sp.
GATGAGTTCGAGCGCGCCCTGCACGGTGGATTGCGGCTGGAGCGGATGGATATCCGCGAAGCCCGGCAGCCGCGCCATCTTCTCGTTGAGGCGCGGATTATGCTTCATCGTGCAGGAACCGAGCGGGAAGAGCCCGGTATCAATGCCGTAGTTCTTCTGGCTGAGGCGCACGAAATGGCGCATCGTCTCGGGCTCGGAGAGGCCGACGAGGCCAATCGGGCCCTGCCTTTCCTGCCCGCCGAGGCGCGATTTCAGAATTTTCTTTCCTGACGCGTTTTCTTCACGCGAGCCGACATCCATCTCGCTTGAAAACGCCATGCTTTTCGGCTCGGGAACATCGACGCCGGTGGTCTCGGCGCGGCCGATCTCGAACAGCAAAGCCTCTTCGATGATCAGCGCGCGGTTGCCCGTGAAGGTGGGATGAGCGTTTGCCGAGGCTTCACCGGCCGAAGTGGGACGACCCTGATTGTTAAGCATTTTGTTATTTCACTCCGCCTTGAGACGCCATCATTGCGATAACATTCCAGCCAAACCAACTAGGAACTGTAACCAAAACAACCAAAGCCAGCAGGTTGGAACCAGCATTCAACACATTGTGCTTATTTGAAACATGTATATATGTTGCCTGTAAAAGAGACGCCAAATATATCAATGACAAAAAATATAATATAATTGGTAATATTATATTTATAAAACCTGCAATTGAAAATTTCAAAAAAATAGACGAAAATATAATATATCCTGTATATTTAAATACTGAATCAATAAATTCTCTGACTTTTTTTGATCTCATTTGCTCCATTATTGGAGGATTCTTCAAAATATGTGCAAGATTGATTTCGTATTCTGGTCCTTTGTCATCCCAGTGCTTTTCACGGAATTTCATCACACCACTCCCTTCAGCGCGGCGACGAACGCTTCGCGATCCTCATCCGTGTTCACTTCGGTGTTGGCGACAATGAGGAGATCGTCGAAGCCCGCGCCTGGCAGCAGGCGCGAAACCGGCACGCCCGCGAGCACTTGCCTTTTCGCCATTTTTTCCACCGCTTCCGCCGCGTTCACCGGCAGCTTCACGGTGAATTCGTTGAAGAAGGCGGATGTGAGAACCGTCACGCCCTTTATCGCCTCAAGACGCTCGGCAAGGTCCACCGCATTCGCGTGGTTGACCTGGGCCACCTGCCGCAGGCCCTTCTCGCCCAGAAGCGTCATGTGGATGGTGAAGGCGAGGCAGCAGAGGCCCGAATTCGTGCAGATATTCGAGGTCGCCTTGTCGCGGCGGATATGCTGCTCGCGGGTGGAAAGCGTCAGCACGAAGCCGCGCTTTCCTTCCGCATCCACCGTCTCGCCGCAGAGGCGGCCCGGCATCTGGCGCAGATATTTCTGCTTGGCGGCGAAGAGGCCGACGTAAGGACCACCGAAATTGAGGCCGTTGCCGATCGATTGCCCCTCGCCCACCACGATATCCGCGCCCTGCGCGCCCGGGCTCTCGATCAGGCCCAGCGAGAGCGCCTCCGTGAAGACCGCGATGAGGAGCGCACCCTTGGCCTGCGCGGCGGCTGCCAGCGGGCGCAGATCGCGGATATTCCCGAAGACATCCGGGTTCTGCACCACGATGCAGGAGGTCTCGCTGTCGATGAGCCTGGCGAGATCTTCCGTGCCGGTGACATCCGCCGGAGCGGCGACGACGACATCGTTTGCCATGGCCGAAAGGGTTTTTACCACATCGGCATATTGCGGATGCAGACCGCCCGAGAGCACCGCCTTGCGCCGCTTGGTGACGCGATGCGCCATCAGCACCGCTTCGCCCGTTCCGGTCGAACCGTCATACATCGAGGCGTTGGCGACCTCCATGCCGGTGAGCAATGCCACCTGCGTCTGGAATTCGAAGAGATATTGCAGCGTGCCCTGCGCGATTTCCGGCTGGTAGGGCGTGTAGCTCGTGAGGAACTCCGATCGCTGGATCAGGTGATCCACCGTCGCCGGCACATGGTGCCTGTAGGCGCCCGCACCCACGAAGAAGGGCACGGAACCTGCCGGCACGTTCTTGGCAGCCATCGCCCCGAGCTTGCGCTCGACAGCGAGTTCGCCCGCATGGTGCGGCAGGTTCACCGGCTCCTTCAGGAGCTTATCGGCGGGGATGCCGGAGAAGAGGTCATCAACATTCGGCACGCCGATCCGGGCAAGCATGCCGGCGCGATCATCGGGGGTCAGCGGCAGGTAGCGCATCGGGGCCTCACGCGATTGATTTCAGGTATTCAGCGTATTCCGCTTCGCTCATCAGGCCATCGAGCTCGGCCTTGTTGGCGAGCTTGATCTTGATGAACCAGCCCGCGCCGGCGGGGTCCTCGTTCACGGTAGCGGGGACATCCGGCAGCTTGTCGTTCACGGCGACCACCTCGCCGGAGACCGGGGCATAGACTTCCGAAGCCGCCTTCACGCTCTCGACCACAGCCGCCTCGCCGCCCCTGGAGACAGCCTTGCCGACATCCGGCAATTCGACGAACACCACGTCGCCGAGCTGGGCCTGCGCATAATCCGTGATGCCGACAATGCCGACATCGCCTTCGACGCGGATATATTCGTGATCTTTGGTGTAGCGGGTCGTCATGGCGGGCTCCTGTCCGTAAGAAGGCGAGAATCAGCGGAAATAACGATGCGGGGCGAAAGGCATGGCGGAGACGCGCGCGGGCAATTCCTTGCCGCGCACGACGAGTGTCACCGGCGTATCGGGCTTCGCGAAGGCCGTCTCCACATAGCCCATGGCGACAGGCGCCTGCGCCGTGGGGCCGAAGCCGCCGGAGGTGATGACGCCGATCCGGCGCCCCTCGGCGAAGATCTCCGTGCCTTCGCGCGCGGGCTGGCGCCCTTCCGGCCGGATGCCGACGCGCAGGCGGGCCGGGCCATTGGCCAGTTCGCGCTGGATGCGTGCTGCGCCAGGGAAGCCGCCTTCCTCGCGCCGGCGCTTCTGGATCGACCATTTCAGATCCGCCTCGATGGGCGAGGTCGTGGTGTCGATGTCATGGCCATAAAGACAGAAACCCGCCTCGAGCCGCAGGGAATCGCGGGCGCCGAGGCCGATGGGCTTCACGCGCTCATCCTTCAGGAGAAGGCTCGCGAGCGCCTCGACATCCTCGTTCTTCACGGAGATTTCGAGCCCATCCTCGCCCGTGTAGCCCGTGCGCGAGACATGACACCAGAGACCGGCGACAGGCAGATCGGTCGAGGTCATGAACTTGAGCTCGGCCAGAGCCGGCGCGTGCCGGGCGATCACCGCCGCAGCCTTCGGGCCCTGGAGCGCGAGAAGGGCCAGATTATCGCCGATCTTCAGGGTCACACCCCTGGGCAGGTGCGCGGCGAGGTGCCTGTAATCCTCCACCTTGGAGCCTGCATTCACAACCAGATAGATCCAGTGCTCATGGCCGGGCTGACCGAGCCGGGTGATCATCAGGTCATCAAGAATGCCGCCCTCGGCATTCAGGAATTGCGAATAGCGCTGCTGCCCCGGTTTCAGGCTCAGCACATCGGCTGGCACCAGCTTTTCCAGTGCCGCCGCTGCGGTTTCAAACTTCCCATCCTCGGGGATGAGGAAGCACTGGCCCATATGCGAGACATCGAAGAGACCGGCGCTGTCCCGCGTCCAGTTATGTTCTCCCATGATGCCGAGCGGATAGTGCACCGGCATGTTGTAGCCGGCGAAGGGCACCATCTTCGCGCCCTGCGCGACATGCCAGGCCGCGAGCGGGGTTTCGAGCAGCGTTTCCGCGCTTTCGGGAGAAGCCATGCATTTCCGGCTCGCGCCGCCTCCGTGATCAGACAGATCGCCAAGGCCCAGACTTGCGCCCGGACTTCGATGCTGCCCCCTCTGTCACGGAGACCTGAGAGATTTCGGGCTCGGAAGGCGAACCCTTACTCCTTCGGTGGCGAAGCCTTGCGGCCTCGCGCTTTCCAGAGCGGCTTTTCTCGCGCGGTCCCTTTTGCCTGAGCGTTTCCGGGGCGGTTGCGCCTTCGGCGACGGGCTTGACCCGCTCTCTCCCGCGCGGGAGATGGCCTGACGACCAGTCACCTAGTTCATTTGCCGGAACTGTCAACGCCGCCGATTGCGCGGCGTGCTCTTGCCCTGTGGATCGAGGCCGACGAGGATTGTGTATTCGTCGCCGGGGTCACTGGCGCTGAGCGGCAGGGAAAGACCATCATCGATCACCGTGAAGGTGCCCTGCGTATCCGTCGCCGGAACCGTCACGCTTGCGGTCGTGAGCTTCGAATAGACGGTCTCGCCACCGGTGCGCCGCACGGCCACGCGCACCGGAACGGTATAGGTGCCAGGCTTGCCGCTTTCGCCAAGCACGAGGCGTCCCTGAACGCCCACCTTGATGTTGAGCCGGTTGTCGGCCACCAGCGCGCATTCGCGGGCCGTGTCACGGATCGAGGCCTGATAGCCGACGCCACGGGCGGTTCCGGTATCGCCTGAACGGAGCGCGACGGTTCCTTCCAGGATCTCGACGGCCGGGCAAGTGTATTCACGCTTCTCGGTCGGTGGCGGTTCGGTGAAGCGGCGACCGCCATAGAGGATTGCCGTGCCCCAGCCGGAGCCATCGCCCGCAACCGTGGGGTCACTGCCGCCGGCCCCTGTGAGCGACGAGGAGCCGCAACCCGCGAGAGCCATCAGCGACAGGCCAAGGGCCGCAAGAGCCACACCGCGCAAAGAACCGGATTTTTCAACCAGCATCACCTAACCACCCATTTTGTTCGGCGCGCGCCGGGCGCGTTACTGGAGCTTCGAAAACCCGTCCGCGAAACCGCCCAGCGTCACCGGCAGGCCCCGGCCCTCCTGGGGAGTGAGGAAGACGGCGAAGAGCGCCACCTTGCCCTTCGAGAACAGGTCGATCAAGGTTCGATCCATGTCGACCTCGGCCACGCAGCCGGATTCGAGGCAGCGGACGAAATCTGTCGAGCCGACCTCGCGATCATCCACCTTCAGCCCCAATCCGCGCGGAAGCAGCACGCCCAGCGGCGCGATGACACGCAGAACCGGGCGGCGAACAGCCGGCGCATTCGCATTGGTCTTGCGGGCCTCGGCCGTCGCGACCTGATCTTCCACCCGCAGAATCACAACCGCGAGGTTCAGGTCCTGCTGATCCAGAACGTTCTGGATCAGGATGCATTGCTCCTGGCCGCTCTGCGCCACGCGGTCGCAGCGATACTGCCAGTCACCATAGGCTCCGCGCAATTGACCTTGCGCCGAAGCAACGGAGGCGACGCCAATCGACGCCAGGGCCGCAAACAGGCCCAATCGGAGCGCATTGATGGCGGAGCTTTTCCTCATCGTCATTGAATCACCTGTGGCTCGATCAGCCAGTGCCTGCAGCCCCGAATCGAAGAAAACACGCTCTTCAAAGCGGAGCCAGCCTGCCCGCGTGGCGTAACAGAGACGGCTCCGGTGTCAAGAAAGCGCAGCCCGGAGCCGGCCCTGCTGCAATTCGTCGCTGCTCTGCGCGATACAAGATGGCGTAAAGCGAATACGACAAAAAGCAGTCCCATGCTTGGCGAAATTCGCTTGCCTTTTTGGCGAAGCTGGGGCTTGCAGTGAAGTTCAGATCCGGGTCCCGGCCGCGGGCAAAGCATGGCTGTGTCAGCGTGCTCCCAGCCGAGGCCCTTGCGCAAGCGCGCTGAAGAAGGTCAATCGGGCATCGAGCCCGGAGCTTCGGCAGCCGATGGCGGACGGCAGACCAAACGCCCACCTCGAGACACGAGCGCCGGGCGCGACGCAAGGGAGTGGCGATAGCCATGAAGCGATTGGGTGAGATGGAACGGAACATGCGCGGCCTTCCTGCGCGGATGCTGACAGGTGCGGGCCTCCTCGGCCTTGCGGGCCTGCCTTCGGCGGCCTGGGCGGGGATGGGGCAACCTTCGCCCTGGCAGATGGGCCTGCAAACCCCCGCGACGCCGATCGCCGAGAACACCCAATGGTTCCATGACGCGATCCTGCTGCCCATCATCACGGTGATCTCGCTCTTCGTGCTGCTGCTCCTGGTGATGGTGGTGGCGAAGTTCAAGGCCTCCAAGAACCCGGTGCCGTCGAAGACGACGCATCATGCGGGCCTCGAAGTGGCCTGGACGCTCATCCCGGTGCTGATCCTGGTCGCGATCGCGGTGCCCTCCTTCCGATTGCTGCGTGATCAGGTGACGATCCCGAAGGCGGACCTCACCATCAAGGCGACGGGTTATGCCTGGTACTGGAAGTTCACCTACCCGAAGGATGCCGGCGGCTTCGAATTCGAAGTGCGCATGCTCTCGGATGAAGAGCGCGCTGCGGCCGTGAAGGCCGGCAAGGGCAAGGAAGCTGATTTCCCGCGCCTTCTGGCGGTGGACAACGAGGTTGTGGTTCCGGTGAACAAGACCGTGGCCGTGCAGGTGACCGCCGGTGACGTTCTGCACGCCTTCGCCGTTCCCTCCTTCGCCGTGAAGGCCGATGCCGTGCCGGGCCGGCTGAACCAGACATGGTTCCGCGCGACGAAGGAAGGCATCTTCTACGGCCAGTGCTCGGAACTGTGCGGCAAGGATCATGCCTTCATGCCGCTGGCGATCCGCGTTGTCAGCCAGGAGAAGTATGATGCCTGGCTCGCGGATGCGAAGAAGAAATATGCCCGCATCGGGGATGCGCCGGTCCAGACCGCGCAGACCGATCCGGTCCGCTGATTAAGCGCCGCGACAAGACGCTTCGACAGGAGTAGACAAGAATGGCACAGGCTCACGCGCACGCCGACGATCACGCGCATGACGTTCCGCATGGCTGGCGGCGCTATGTGTATTCCACCAACCACAAGGACATCGGCACGATGTACCTCATCTTCGCGCTGTTCGCGGGGCTGGTGGGTGGCTTCCTTTCCATCATGATGCGCATCGAGCTCCAGGAGCCCGGTCTGCAGGTTTTCGCCAATCCGCACACGTTCAACGTGTTCGTCACGGGCCACGGGCTCATCATGATCTTCTTCATGGTGATGCCGGCGCTGATCGGCGGCTTCGCGAACTGGTTCATCCCGATCATGATCGGCGCGCCGGACATGGCGTTCCCGCGCATGAACAATATCTCGTTCTGGCTGCTGCCGGCCGCTTTCGGCCTGCTCATCCTGTCGATGTTCGTGGAAGGCCCGGCCGGCGGCCTCGGCGTTGGCGGCGGCTGGACGATCTATCCGCCGCTCTCGACCTCGGGCCAGCCCGGCCCGGCGATGGATTTCGCGATCCTCTCGCTGCATATTGCGGGTGCCTCGTCGATCCTCGGCGCGATCAACTTCATCACCACGATCTTCAACATGCGCGCCCCGGGCATGACGCTGCACAAGATGCCGCTCTTCGCCTGGTCGGTGCTGGTCACCGCCTTCCTGCTCGTGCTGTCGCTCCCGGTTCTCGCCGGCGGCATCACCATGCTGCTGACGGACCGCAATTTCGGCACGACCTTCTTCGCGCCGGAAGGCGGGGGTGACCCGATCCTGTTCCAGCATCTGTTCTGGTTCTTCGGTCACCCGGAAGTGTATATCCTGATCCTGCCGGCCTTCGGCATTGTCAGCCACATCGTCTCGACTTTCTCGCGCAAGCCGGTCTTCGGCTATCTCGGAATGGCCTATGCGATGGTGGCGATCGGTTTCGTCGGCTTCGTCGTGTGGGCGCACCACATGTATACCACCGGCATCAGCCTCGCGGCCCAGCAGTATTTCGTGGCGGCCACGATGGTGATCGCCGTGCCGACCGGCGTGAAGATCTTCTCCTGGATCGCGACGATGTGGGGCGGGTCGATCTCGTTCCGTCCGCCGATGGTCTGGGCGATCGGGTTCATCTTCCTGTTCACGGTCGGTGGCGTCACGGGCGTGGTGCTCGCCAATGCCGGCGTGGACCGCGTGCTGCATGACACCTACTACGTGGTGGCGCATTTCCACTACGTGCTCTCGCTCGGCGCGGTCTTCGCGATCTTCGCCGCCTGGTACTACTGGTTCCCGAAGATGACCGGCTACATGATCCCGGACTGGATTGGCCACAGCCACTTCGTGGTCGCGTTCGTGGGTGCCAACGTGCTGTTCTTCCCGCAGCACTTCCTGGGCCTCGCCGGCATGCCGCGCCGCTATGTGGATTATCCGGCTGCCTATGCAGAATGGAACTACATCTCCTCGATGGGTTCCTACATCTTCGCCTTCGGCCTGCTGATCTTCTTCTACGGCATCTACCTCGCCTATAGCCGCAAGGAAAAGGCCGGCGACAACCCCTGGGGTGAAGGCGCGACCACGCTGGAATGGACCCTTTCCTCCCCGCCGCCCTTCCACCAGTTCGAGACCCTGCCGCGGATCACCGGCTCGAACCACTAGACATCTCCGGCGGAGCCTTCTCGCGAGGCTCCGCCCCATCCGAAAGCGGCCCCGAGCGGCTGCTTCCGCATGGGGTCAATCCCAGAGCACAGAGTTGAGGCAGGCCAACCGTGAGCGACGCGGGAGCTGACATCCAGCGCAAAGCGCTGATTTCGAACGCAGACCCAATCGATTTCTGGGCGCTGATGAAGCCGCGCGTCATGTCGCTGGTGGTGTTCACCGCGCTTGTCGGCATGCTGATCGCGCCCGGCTCGATTCATCCGGTGATCGGCTTTATCGCCATCTTAGCGATTGCGCTGGGTGGCGGCGCCTCTGGCGCGCTCAACATGTGGTATGATGCCGATATCGATCAGGTGATGCGCCGCACATCGAGCCGGCCCATTCCCGCCGGCCGCGTTTCGCCGGACGAGGCGAAGATCTTCGGCCTGCTGCTGTCATTTTTCTCGGTGATGGTGCTGGGGCTTGCGACCAACTGGCTTGCAGGCGGTCTGCTCGCCTTCACGATCTTCTTCTATGTCGTGATCTACACGATGGCTCTGAAGCGCTCGACCGCGCAGAACATCGTGATCGGCGGTGCTGCCGGAGCCTTTCCGCCGGTGATTGGCTGGGCGGCCGTGACCGGCTCGATCGCGATCGAGCCGATCGTGCTGTTCCTCATCATCTTCCTGTGGACTCCTCCGCATTTCTGGGCGCTCGCCCTGGTGAAGAACGAGGATTACACCCGTGCGGGCGTGCCGATGCTGCCGGTTGTGGCGGGCGAGGCTGCCACGCGCCGCCAGATCCTGCTTTACACGATCCTGCTCGCGCTTTCGGCCTTCGCGCCGGTGGTGCTCGGCTTCGGCCACTGGCTTTTTCTCGCCACCGCGGTGATCGGCTCCGGCATGATGCTCCGCTGGTCCTGGATGATCCTGCGCGCCGCGACGCCGGAAGAGGATCGCAAGGCCTGCTGGTCGATGTTCGGCGGTTCGATCCTGTATCTCTTCGCGCTGTTCGCGGCCCTGCTGCTCGAGCGCATCCTGTTCCTGCTGATGCCCATGCTGTCACGCCTCACGGAGTTCGGCGCATGAGCGAAACGCCCAGGCCGGAAGGCATCGTTCTCACGCCCGAGGAGAAGGCGCGCCGCCAGCGCCGCTCGCGCGCCATCGCGCTTTCGGTCGTGGGCCTTGTCGTGCTGTTCTACGTCATCACCATTTTCAAGATGGGACCGTCCATTCTGGCCCGGCCGATGTGACGCCATGGATCGCGAAAAGACCGCTCCCCGCCCCGTGATGATCGACCCCCGCCGCAACCTGCGCGTCGCAGGCTATGCGCTGGGCGGCACGCTGTTCATGCTCGGCATGTCGTTTGCCGCGGTGCCACTCTACGATCTCTTCTGCCGCGTGACCGGCTATGGCGGCACGACGCAGGTTGCCGTGAAGGCCCCGGACCGCATGACCGAGCGGCTCTTCACCATCCGCATGGATGCGAATGTCGCGCCGGGCCTGGGCTGGCTGTTCGAGCCGGAAATGCCCACAGTTTCGGTGAAGGGCGGCGAAGTGCGCACGGTGAGCTACACCATCCGCAATGCGACGGACCGCACCGTGACCGGCATTGCGAGCTACAATGTCTCGCCGGATCAGGCTGGCGCGTGGTTCAACAAGATCGCCTGCTTCTGCTTCAACGAGATCACCCTCCATCCGGGCGAGAGCCGCACGGAGGAAGTGGTGTTCTTTGTCGATCCGGAGATCTCGAAGGAAAAGAACCTCGATTTCCTCCAGACCATCACCTTGTCTTACACGTTTTTTCCCGCCAAGAACGCGACGAAGCCGATCGCAGATGCATCATCAGCGATTCCTCCGGCGCGCTGACGGGATGACGAGCCGGAACGCCTAACGAAGAAGGGGGCCTCGGATGGCCAACGCGCACGCCAAGAACCATGATTATCACATCTTGCCGCTGAGCCCGTGGCCGTTCATCGGCTCGGTCTCGGCTTTCGTCATGGCGGTTGGTGCCGTGATGTGGATGAAGAAGATGACGCTCGGCGGCATGGCGGTTGGGAGTTACCTTACCATCGCGGGCCTCATCGGCGTGCTCTACACCATGTATGGCTGGTGGGCCGATGTGGTGCGCGAGGCCGAATCGGGGGATCACACCCGCGTGGTGCAGATGCACCATCGCTACGGCATGATCCTGTTCATCGCTTCGGAAGTGATGTTTTTCGTGGCCTGGTTCTGGGCCTATTTCGATGCGGCGATCTTTGCCGGCGAGGCCATCCAGTACACCCGCACCGAACTGACGGGGGGACAATGGCCTCCGAAGGGCATCGCGGTCTTCAACCCATGGGAATTGCCGCTCTTCAACACGCTGATCCTGCTCTTCTCGGGCACGACCGTCACCTGGGCGCATCATGCGCTGCTGCACGGTGATCGCGAGGCCGTGAAGAAGGCCCTGTGGCTCACCATCCTGCTCGGCGCCCTGTTCTCGCTGGTGCAGGTCTATGAATACAGCCACGCCGCCTTCAATTTCGCGGGACATATCTATGGCGCGACCTTCTTCATGGCGACGGGCTTCCATGGCTTCCACGTCTTCGTGGGCACCATCTTCCTCGCGGTGTGCCTTGCGCGCGTCTACAAGGGCCACTTCACGCCGAAGCAGCATCTCGGCTTCGAATTCGCGGCCTGGTATTGGCATTTCGTGGATGTGGTGTGGCTGTTCCTCTTTGCCGCCATCTATGTCTGGGGTTCGAATTTCGGCTTCGCGCCGAACATTCTCGGGCACTGACCGCCCCGAAACCGCAATCCGGAAGGGCGGCCGCGTGCCGCCCTTTTTTCGTGGAGGCACCAAGAGCGAGTATCGAGTGATGCGCGGCCGCAGCCTTCTTTTCTTCATGGCCTTCACGCTCGTGGGCACGCTGGTGCTGCTCGGGCTCGGCACCTGGCAATGGCAGCGCCGCGCCGAGAAGCGGGAGTTCATCGCGGCCATCGAGGCTGCGGCGAAAGGGCCGCCAAATTCGTTCGCGCGGGCGCAGATCTGGGACCGCGTCACCATCACTGGGCGCTTCCTGCCCGACAGGATCGCCTATGTGCGCACCTCGCGCCCCGCGCCGAAGCCCGGCGAGCGCGATTCGCGCGGCCGCGTGCCAATGAGCGGTTTCGGTGTGTGGGTGATGCAGGCGTTTGAGCCACTTGATGCAGGCAAAGACCAATATGGCAAAACCTATTCCGTGCTTGTTTCGCGCGGTTTTCTGCCCACGCTGCCAAACGGGGCGATACCTCCGTTCGAGACGCCATCTGGTGAGGTGACGCTCACCGGATTTCTTCGCCCCGCCGAGAAAGAAGGGGTGTTTCCGCCTCATAATGATCCGGCGAAGGGCGTGTTCTTTTTTCGTGATGCGGGGCAGATCGCTGCCTTCTTGAAGCTCCCGAACGCTCCGAAGGCGAGCGACTCGCTTCCCGCATTTGCGACCTTCATCGACCGCGAAGCGCTCCCGGACGAAACCGCCCCACCCTTCGGCGTGGAGGTGAAGGACTTTCTCAAGGCCATTCCCAACAACCACCTCGAATACGCGATCACATGGTGGAGCCTTGCGGCGACTAACATCGCGGTGGCCGGATTTTTCCTCTTCGCGCGCCGGCGCAGGAAACTTGGTCTTGCCAGCGACGAAAACGCCGTGACGGACGCAAACTGATCGGTTAAACGCCGTTCATGCGCTATAACTCGACCCGCGGCCTCGCGCCCTCCCTCGACTTCTCGGAATGCATGCTGGCCGGGCTTGCCCGCGATGGCGGCCTTTATGTCCCCGAGAACTGGCCGCAGGTTTCGCACAGCGAGATCGCCGCCTATGCCGGCCAGCCCTTTCACGCTGTGGCCTTTGATGTCATCCGTCGCTTCACGGGTGGCTCCATTCCCGATGCGGTGCTGAAGCAGGCCTGCGAAGCGGCCTACGCGAGCTTCGCGCACGAGGCCGTGACGCCGCTCCAGCAGATCGGCCCGAACCGCTTCATTCTCGAATTGTTCCATGGCCCGACGCTCGCCTTCAAGGATGTCGCGATGCAGTTGCTCGCACGCCTGATGGATCACGCTCTCCAGGTGAAGGGCCAGCGCGCGACGATCGTGGGCGCAACCTCCGGCGATACCGGCGGGGCTGCCATCGAGGCTTTCCGCGCGAGCAAGCGGGCGGATGTCTTCATCCTCTTCCCGAAGGGCCGCGTCTCCGATGTGCAGCGTCGGATGATGACCACCCCCGCCGAGGCGCATATCCACGCGCTCTCGATTGCGGGGAATTTCGACGATTGCCAGGCCCTCGTGAAGGGCATGTTCAACAATCACGCCTTCCGCGATTCCGTTGGCCTTTCGGGCGTGAATTCCATCAACTGGGTGCGCATCGTCGCGCAGGTGACGTATTACTTCGTCGCGGCCGTGGCGCTCGGGGCGCCGCATCGGAAAATCGCTTTCTCCGTGCCCACGGGCAATTTCGGCGACATCTTCGCCGGGCATGTTGCGCGGCGCATGGGGTTGCCGATCGAGACGCTGATCGTCGCCACCAACGCGAATGACATCCTCGCGCGCACGCTTGCCACTGGCCGCTACGAGACCCGCAGCGTGGAAGCCACCACCTCGCCCTCGATGGATATCCAGGTCTCCTCGAATTTCGAACGCCTGCTTTTCGAGGCCACCGGGAACGATGCCGCTGCAGTGCGCGCGATGATGGAGAGCCTGAAGCAATCCGGCAGCTTCACCCTGCCGGAGACGGTGCTCGCCAAGATCCGCGCCGAGTTCCATGCCCATCGCGGCAGCGAGCCGGAAGTTGCGGAGATCATCCGCCGGACCCAGGCCGAAAGCGCCTATCTGCTGGAGCCGCATACCGCGACCGGCGTGATCGCGGCGGAGAAGGCCGGGCTTCCGGCCGCCGTGCCGCTGGTGGTGCTTGCCACCGCCGCGCCCGCCAAGTTCCCGGATGCGATCCGCGCGATCACCGGGCTTGAGGCCGGATTGCCGCCGCGCCTCGCGCATCTCATGACCGATCCCGAGCGCATGGTGGAATTGCCCAATGCACTCGCGGATCTCGAGGCCCATATTCGGGCCAAACGCCGGGCGTGATGAGCATGCGCTGGTTCCTCGAAGGCGTGACCGGTCTGGGCCGGCCGCCCCTCCCCCGGATTTCCGGGAACGGCCTCATCCTTCGCACGCCGGATATGGCCGATTTTCCCGCCTGGGCTGCCTTGCGGGAACAGTCCCGCGGCTTTCTCGCGCCCTGGGAGCCCCTCTGGCCGGAGGATGATCTGAGCCGCGGCGCCTACCGTCGGCGGCTGGTTCGCCTGCGCAAGGAAGCGGCGGAGGAATCCGGCTTTTCGTTCCTGATCTTCACGGAAGAAACCGGCCAGCTCCTTGGTGGAATCACCCTCTCGAACGTCCGGCGGCGGGCGGCCCAGACCGGCACGCTCGGCTACTGGATGGGGGAGCCCTTCGCCCGCCATGGATTCATGACCAAATCCGTGCGGCTGCTGAGCGACTTCGCCTTCCGGACATTGGGCCTCGAACGGCTGGAGGCTGCCTGCCTGCCGGAGAATGTCGCGTCGATCCGCGTCCTTGAAAAGGCCGGCTTTCGGCGCGAAGGCTATGCGCGCGCCTATCTCGCCATTGCCGGGCGGCGGCGCGACCATCTGCTCTACGGCCTGTTGAAATCCGATCTTTTCCCGCCTGATTCTGCCGCACCGTAACCATGCCAAGCGTGCCGCGCTTGCTGCAAGAGAGACCGGACGTTACCACTCGACCATGATGCGGCGCGTTGCTTCCCCCCCGCCCGGATATGCCCCGAACCGAAAGGTTCGCGGCAATGCCGCGCCTCGCTTTTCGCCGCTCG
>NZ_JBJTDY010000092.1:0-7552 GCF_046092605.1 Rhabdaerophilum sp.
CGCGCCGGCCGAGACCATGGAGGCGAGTGTGGCGGCGGCAATCGAATCCCTGCCCAGGCCGGGGCCGACCGTGCGTTCCTCGACGAGCGTGAAGGAGGCCGGCAGCGCGCCGGAGCGCAGCAGGATCGCGAGACGGTTGGCCGCTTCCACCGTGAAGCGACCCGAAATCTGCCCCAGCCCTTGCGGGATCGGCTTAATGATGCGCGGCGCGGAAACGACCTCGTTGTCGAGGATGATGGCGAAGGGCTTCCCGACATTCGCGGTGGTCGCCGCCGCAAAGGCCTGCGCGCCGCGCACGTTGAAGCGGAAATTCACAACCGGTTCGCTGGTGCGCTGGTCGAAACCCGGTTCGGCCGAGACAAGATCCTCGCCGCGCACAAGGACACGGCGCTCGACAACCTCGGCAACCTGGGGAGGAGGTGGCTCATTTTTCTCTTGGCGGTACTTCAACGTCTCGATCTCAGCCGCCGCCGCACCCGGCTCCGCCACCATGCGGAATTCGAGCTTGCCCGGCTGGAGAACGTCGGTGATCTCCTTGGAATTCGTGGCACCCGGCATCTGCACCACGATGCGGTCGAGGCCCTGGCGCTGGATCACCGGCTCCTTCACGCCCTCGGGGTCGAGGCGGCGGCGGAAGATCTCGATCGACTGGTTCACCGCGCGGCCGATCTTGTCGTTGATCTCGGCATCCGTGATCGTCAACGTGATGAGGCCGTCGCCGGAATCGACAATTTCAAGATTGCGCTGCCCGGTCTGCCCGATCAGCGCATTGGTAATGGGCTGCGCCAGTTCCTGCAGCTTCGGCAGCACGCGCGCGCGGTTCGCGGCATCGCTGATTCGCACGGCGACGCCGCGATTCTGCGCGACGATTCCGCCCGTGGGCGCCACGCGCTCGTTGCGCAGCACGCGGCGCACATCTTCCTGCAATTGCCGTGTCATGTCACGCAGGAGCCCCGGTCGGTCGACCTCGAGCATCACATGCACGCCGCCCTGCAGGTCTAGGCCGAGTTTCACCGCACCCTTGGGCACCATGAAGGATGGCAGGTAGCCCGCAAGCGTGCGCACGACCTGATCGCCAAAGATGGTCGGCAGCGTCAGGTAGGCGCCAACGAACAGCGTGAAGGCGATCAGGACGGTTTTGAGGGTCGATTGCCGGAACATGGAACTCCCTGAACAAGGCCGCTGGCGGGGCATTTCGGCGCGGGCGGGGCGGCGCGCTCCGCCTCACCCGGCGAGAAGGCGTCAGCCGGCGCTGGGCTCGCTCTTCACGCGCAGCTCGGCGACCATGCCGCGCAGCATGCGAACCTTGACGCTGTCAGAGATCTCCACCTCGATCTCGTTGTCGTCGATGACCTTGGTGATCTTCGCGATCATCCCGTTATTCATCACGATCACGTCGCCGCGGCGGAGGTTCTTCACCATTTCCTGATGGGCCTTCGCACGCCGCTGCTGCGGCCGGAACAGCAGGAAATACATGATGATCAGCACGAGGCCGAACGGCAGCAGCTGAACGAAAAGATCCGTGCCGCCGGGGGCAGCCGCGCCTTGTGCGAAAGCAGGGGTAATCACGAGCGTTTCACTCCATCAGGTCGGGCGGGAAAAGCCCGGAAATCATATGTCGGGGCGTATATAATCGCTCGCCCCGGAAACGCAAACCAAAGCGGGCCCGGCATGGCACGCGGGCCACAGGCCTTTCCACGGATACATTGATCGGAGAGCCGGTTCCCGCTAATCCCGCGCGAGATCGTCAAGGATGAACCGCGCATGAGCCTGCCCCCTTCCCCGGAACTCGAGCCGCTGCTGACCCGGATCGCCGAAGCCCTGGAAAGGCTGGCGCCGCCGACCCCGCCCGCGCCGGATTTTTCGAGCGCCGATGCCTTTCTCTGGAATGCCGCCCGCGGGGCGCTGCAGCCGGTACTCAGGGTCAATCGCATCCCGCTGGCGCTTCTCGTGGGCATCGATCATGTCCGCGACATTCTCGTCGAGAACACCCGCCGTTTCGCGAAAGGTTTTCCGGCCAACAACGTGCTGCTCTGGGGGGCGCGCGGCATGGGCAAGTCGAGCCTCGTGAAGAGCGCGCATGGCGCGATGACCGCTGAGGGCCTGCCGCTGAAGCTCGTGGAAATCCACCGCGAGGATATCAATTCCCTTCCCGCGCTGATGAACAGCCTGCGGCATGCGCCGCATCGATTCATCCTTTACTGCGACGATCTCTCCTTCGACAGCGGCGAGACCTCCTACAAGGCGCTGAAGGCCGTTCTGGATGGCGGCATCGAGGGCCGGCCGGAAAACGTGCTGTTCTATGCGACCTCCAATCGCCGCCACCTCCTGCCGCGCGACATGATCGAGAATGAACGTGCCACCGCCATCAATCCCGGCGAGGCGGTTGAGGAGAAAGTCTCGCTGTCGGATCGTTTCGGGCTCTGGCTTGGCGTCCATAAATGCAGCCAGGACGATTATCTCGGCATGATCGACGCCTATGCCGCCCATTTCGGCCTCGAGATGGACCGAGAGCGCCTGCATTGGGAGGCGCTGGAATGGTCCACCACGCGCGGCAGCCGCGCGGGCCGCGTGGCCTTCCAGTTCATCCAGGATCTGGCGGGGCGCATGGGGCGTGCGAGGGAGGTTGCCTGAGCGCTCGCACGTCTCGACGAGATCGAGACGGCGATCATCGGCATGACCGAGGTCATTGGCGGTCTTTCGCCCGTCGCGCGAGCCTTCCTGCGGGCGATGCTGGAATTTGTGGACAAGCTCCTGAATGCCCGCGCCGTGATCGACGCCGAACGGCTTCGCCACGCCCGCCTTCCTCCCCCGAGCGGATCAGGCCATAAGCTTCACCACGTCGCCGCGCGGGCCCTGGCTCTTGTCATGCGAGCGCGGCTGAGCCTCGAGCGAGGCGGTGTTGTCGGCGACGCGCGCCAGCGTGACGCGATTCCGCCCCCCGGATTTCGAGGCATAGAGCGCGATATCCGCATCCTTCATGGCCTGTTCGAAGGTCATGCCGGGGTTGCGCTGGGCCACGCCGACACTGATCGTCACCTGCAATTCGACGGAAGGCAGCTTCACCGGCAGCAGCGCGATCTCGCGGCGAACCTTCTCGGCGATGACCGCCGCCATCTCGATCGGCCCGCGCACGAGCAGCGAGAATTCCTCGCCGCCGATGCGGGCAAAGCGGCTGTCGATCTCAGCCAGCCGACGTGCGACCTCCTGAAGCACCATGTCGCCGCCATCATGCCCGTGGCGGTCATTCACCTGCTTGAAATAGTCGATATCGAGCACGAGTATGCTCGCAAGTTCCGGCTTGGCCTCGGCTTCCGCGATCATGTCAAAGAAGAAGCGACGGTTGCGCAGGCCGGTCAACGCATCGAAGGACGCGATGCGGATGAGTTCGCGCTGGGCATCGAGCATGCGCTTGCCGGAGCGCAGCCGCGCGAGAAGCTCCGTCTTGCGCGGGGGCTTGCCGATGAAGTCATCCGCGCCGGCATCCAGCGCCTCTGCGAGCTGCTCCTCGTCGGTCGAGGCTGACATCACGATGATGAAGAGCGGGCGATGCGTGCTCGCGACAAGCCGCGCGGACCAGCAGAGCTCGAGGCTCGACATGCCCTCGAAGTCGATGGCCATGAGCAGGACGTCGGGGCCATCCTCGGCCTCCAGATGCTGCAGGGCGCCCTCGGCGCTGTCACAGGCAAGCACCTGGTGGCCGTCCGTTTCCAGCATCAGCGTGAGGATCAACCGACCGATCTTGTTCGGCTCAGCAAGAAGGATACGCATCGGAAATCAACCCATACAAGGCCGGATCCAGATCCCCCGGAGCCTTCGACCCTGAGAAACCCTGCCAAAAATGCTTTAACAACCCCGTGAAGGGTTCGCCGAAAACAATGGTAAACGCGCTTTCGAGACCTGGGCGACGAACCTGTGCATCGCGCTCGCGCAAACAGAAACCCCGCCGCCCCTTTCCTTGGAGGCGGCGGGGCTTTCCCGGCGCGAAGGAGGTGTCTCGCGGCTCCGTCGATCCGGTTAAACCTGCGTCAGTTCATTGACAACATCTTCATCGGGTCCACCGCCTGCGATCCCTTGCGGATCTGGAAGTGGAGTTGCGGCGAGGTGACATTGCCCGAGGAGCCCGAGGCCGCGATCACCTGGCCGCGCTTCACGCTCTCGCCGCGCTTCACCTTGATCTCGCCGTTATGGGCGTAGACGCTGACATAGCCGTTTGGGTGACGGACGAGCACCAGCTTGCCATAGCCCTTCAGCGCGTCATCGGCATGGATGACCGTGCCCCCTTCGGCGGCGCGCACCGGCGTGCCTTCCGGCACGGCGATGTTGATGCCATCATTCGTGCCAGAAGCGCCCTTCGCGCCGAATCCGGAAATCACCCGGCCCTGGGCGGGCCAGCGGAAATTCGCTGCCTGCTCGGCTGGCTCTTCGGCCTGCGGGGCGGGAGCGGGCACGGCTGCCGGGCGCTCGGCATTCCGGGCCGTCACCTTCGGCTCGGGGATCGAGGCCGTGGTTTCCGGTTCAGCGACCGGAACCTTCTTCGTCGCCTGCCTCGCGCTGCGCTCGGCTTCGAGGCGCTTCTGCTCGGTGATCTTCTTCTCGGGCAGGGGCGGCATGGGCTGCGCGCCTGCCTTCGGGGCCGGGCGAGCGGCGGGCGCCTCATCTTCGGCCTCGTCGCGGGTGCGCAGCTGCTTCAGCTTCGCGGCAGCGCGCCGTTCGGCTTCGGTTTCGGGCTTGCCGGTCACGTCACGCACGGCAGGACGCGTGGCCGGGCGAGCCGGGGAGGCCTCCGCGAGAGTCCCACGCGACGGGACGGCGCTGGCCACGCGACGCGGCGCGGTCGTGGAACCCGCGCCCTGCACGGCGCTGTAGGCCGGAATCATGATCTGCTGGCCGGGCTGCGCCTGGTTGACCGACGAAAGCCCGTTGACCGCCAGCAGCGCGCTGACCGGCACACCGTAGCGGCTCGACAGCGTGCCGAGGCTCTCTCCGTGCTGCAGCACGATCGGCGTGCCACCAACGGCGGTCCAGCCCTGCGTGGCGCCAAGCGCCGTGCCAGGGCGCGGCGCGACCGGCGCCAGCGCGGGATAGGAGGCGGAGGCGACGGAGCCCGTCGCGGTGGGCGCGGAAGCCTGCGGGGAGGCCCGCATCATCGGCTGGGTTGGCGGCGGAAGAGCCTGTGTGGTCACCGATCCGGAAGGCGCCGCGCGAAGGGGCGCATTCGGCTGGATCCGGTCGATCGAGGCAGTCGACACCGGATCGAAACTCGTCCGGCTGTTGAACGGGTTCTGGAAGGGATTGTCATTGAAGCGGGCCGTATCGGAAGAGCAAGCCGCAACGAGACTTGCCACCATGACCGATGCCAGCAACCGGGGCTTCACCCGTTCGAACAGGATTGTCATCACTACGCCTACCCACGCACAACATTCAAAGGCGACTGGCGTCAGTCATGAAGGATTCAGTTTAAGTCAGGGTTAGGGGACACGGTTAGGAGAATATGAATCGCCCTGCATTGTTGGAAATTCTACAAGGCAAGCGGGAGTTTGGCGCGCATGCGGGTCATCCGCGCGGGGCCGAGATCACTTTCCACGGGAAAGCCCTGCGCATCGATGCGCCAGAGCGTGAGGCACGTTTCCTCTCCCCGCACCCGGCCACCGATGGCGATGCCGCCGGGCACAAGCCCTTCGAAAAGCTGGGACGGCACGATTCCCAGCGCGCCGCCGATGATGAGACGGTCGAACGGCCCGCCAACCCCGCGCCTTGCCAATCCATCCGCCTGCAGGGCGGTGATGCGCGGCAGGCCGAGTAGGTTGAAGGCCCGCATGGCCGCGACCCCCAGGGTCGCGAAGCGTTCGAGCGTCACCACCTCCGCGCCGGCCGCGGCCATCAAGGCGGCGCTGAAGCCGGAGCCCGTGCCGATTTCCAGCACCCTTTGCCCCGGAGCGATGCGCGCGAGAACCAGCAACCGAGCAAGGCTGAACGGATCTTCCGCTTCCTCGCCGCAGGCAATCGGCAGGTTGATCGGCGCGTAGAGCAGGCCGGGGCGGATTTTCGGGAGGAACGGCGCGCGCGGCACGCGCTCGAAGGCGTTGAAGATCGCGGGCTCGGTGAGGCCCTTCGAGCGCAGGTCGAGCAGGAATCGCGCCAGCGCGGTGTCGTTCGCCTCACCGAGGCTCGCACGCGGAGCCGGATTTCCCCCTTCGCGCAGGGCATGGCCGGCCCGCGCCTCGCCCTGCGGGATCATCTTACTCCAGCGCCTCCGCCAGACGCGTGAGTTGCGGCAGATCAGTGAGGTCGAGCCTGAGCGGCGTCACCGAAATCCTGCCATGCGCGAGCGCGTGCAGATCGCTGCCCTCGGCCGGGGTGATCCTGCCGCGGGCGAAGGCGATCCAGAAATACGGATTGCCGCGCCCGTCCTGCCGCTGGTCGATATCGAGCAGCGCCTGGTTGCGCTGGCCCTGCACCGAGACCGCTATTCCCCGCATGGCCTCCGGCTTCACGGCCGGGAAATTCACGTTGATGACGATGCCCGGCGCGATGCCTGCCGCAAGCACCTTGCGGATGACGTTCGAACCATGCGCCTCTGCGCAATTCCAGGAGAAATTCGCCCGATCCTCCGGGTTCACGGCCTGGCTCAGCGCGATCGAGGGCACGCCGAGCAAGGTGCCCTCCATGGCGGCCGCAATGGTGCCGGAATAGGTGACATCCTCCGCCACGTTCTGCCCGCGATTGACGCCGGAGAGCACGAGATCGGGCCGACCGCCCTTCAGCACATGGCGCAAGCCCATGATGACGCAATCGGTCGGCGTGCCCTTCACCGCGAAATGGCTCGGCGAAATCTCCCTGAGGCGCAGCGGATCATTCAGCGAAAGCGAATGCGAGACGCCGGATTGGTCGGTCTCCGGCGCCACCACGATCACATCGTCGGAAATCTCGCGCGCGATTTTCTCCAGCACCGCGAGGCCGGGGGCATGAATGCCGTCATCATTGGTGACGAGGATGCGCATCAGCCTGCTTTCTCGATTCTTGTGAGGCCACCCATATAGGGGGCGAGCACGGGCGGCACCGTGATGGAGCCGTCCTCGTTCTGGTAATTCTCCATGACCGCAATGAGACAGCGCCCCACCGCAACGCCCGAGCCGTTGAGCGTGTGCACGAAGCGCGTCTCCTTCTCGCCGGAGCGCCGGAAGCGCGCATCCATCCGCCGCGCCTGGAAATCGCCGCAGACCGAGCAGGAGGAGATTTCCCGGTAGGTGTTCTGGCCAGGCAGCCAGACTTCGATGTCGTAGGTCTTCTGGCTCGAAAAGCCCATATCGCCGGTGCAGAGCGTCATCACGCGATAATGCAGGCCGAGCTTTTTCAGCACGGTTTCGGCCGCAGCGAGCATGCGCTCATGCTCGTCGGCGGATTTCTCCGGCGTAGCGATGGAGACGAGCTCCACCTTGTTGAACTGGTGCTGGCGCAGCATGCCGCGCGTATCGCGCCCAGCCGAACCGGCTTCCGCGCGGAAACAGGGCGTGAGCGCAGTGAAGCGCAAAGGAAGCTCCTCCTCCGA